>CAZZKQ010000359.1:0-4037 GCA_964654875.1 uncultured Verrucomicrobiota bacterium
GAGATAGGTCTTCCAGTCCGACAGCGGCCGGTTTGTCAGTGCCTGCTGGAGTCCCTCGAAGAACCGGGGCTGTCCGACGATGATCTCCGACGCGGCGGGCCCTGAGATCCCGCGGTCGCGGAGGTATTGGTCGAATGGAAGGGCGGGAACCATCGCGGCGAGTGCCGAGGTGGCCATCTTGTTGTAGTTGGCCACGCGGTCGCGAAGTTCGACCGGGGTCTTGGCATTGGTGGCCAGGGCCTTCTCCAGCTCGAAGACATTGGTGGCGGCCTGGGCTGCGGATTCCGGAGTGTCCCCGGCGAGGGTGAGCATCCGGCCGACATGCGCCACGAACTCCGACCGCTGCTTCGCGAACGCGTCTCCGAAGTAGTAGTCCCGGCTCGGCAGGCTCAATCCGCCCTGGCTGGCGTAGAGGGCGTTGATGTCGCTCTTCTTCTGGTCGGCCGAAACCCCCACCCCGAAACAGGCTCCCACACCCTCGTTGTGCAGCGTCGCCAGAATGCCCGCCATGTCCGCCACGGAGCGGAGGCCATCGATCTGCTTGAGATGGGCCTCGATGGGCTTGAGGCCTGCAGCGTCGATCGCGGCCTGATCCATGGCGGAGGCGAAGAAGTCCCCGACCTTCTGGTCGACCGATCCGGGCGGATTCGATGTGCCGGCTGTGCTCTCGAGGATGTCCTTGAGGGCCGCCCAGTTGAACTGCGCCAGTTCGTCAAAGCCACCCCAGCGGGACTTGTCGGACGGGATCGGGTTGTCCTGGAGCCATTTTCCAAAGGCGTATTTGGCGAAGTCCACCTTCGGACTGGTGTTGGTGTCCATCAAGGCCACGCTGAATCGGGGTGGCGTGGGCTGGGCTGCGTTTGTCGTGACGCAGTTGAACAGGATGGTGGCGAGGAAGAGGGGACGGGGGATCCAGCGGAAGTGCATTCCTTTCGATGCCATGGAATCGGGCCAAGTCGAATCGAAATCCCGGCTGGCGATGGTTTCGACACCTTTCCGATTCCAGTGGAAACACAAACGCCGCCCATCCGGGCGGCGTTTCGAGGTGGTTTATCCCGGACCCGGGCCATCACTCGGGGAGCAGCACGTGGCAGTTGTAGCCGCCCGGGTTCTTGATCAGGTAGTCCTGGTGATAGGCCTCCGCCGGGAAGAAGGTGGAGGCCGCGGTGATCTCGGTGACGATCGGGCGTTTCCAGCGTCCGGATTTGTCGACCTTCGCCTTCACCACTTCGGCGGTCTCCCGCTGGCGGTCGTCGAGGTAGAAGATGGCCGAGCGATACTGGGTTCCGACGTCGTTGTGCTGCCGGTTCAGGGTCGTCGGGTCATGCATCCGGAAGAACACCCCAACCAGCTTCTCGTAGCTGATCTTCGAGGGGTCGAAGACGATCTCGATCGCCTCGGCGTGGCCGGTCTGGCCCGTGCAGACCTGCTTGTAGGTCGGGTTGGGTATGGTGCCGCCGGTATAGCCGACGGTGGTCTGGAGGACGCCCGGGATCCTGCGCAGGATTTCCTCCATGCCCCAGAAGCAGCCACCGGCAAAGACCGCAGTCTCCCGGTTCCCCTGAGCTGGACTCGTGGCGGCGGTTGTGGCGGTCGCCAAGGGGATCAGACCCGCCTTCACAAATGGCCCGAGGTAGGCCCCAAAACCCTCCTCCGCCATGCGCTCGACCGAAACGAACCGAAGGGAGGCCGAATTGATGCAGTACCGCTGGCCGGTCGGCCCCGGGCCGTCATCGAAGACATGGCCCAGGTGGGAGTCCGCCACCTTGGAACGGACCTCGGTCCGCACCATTCCATGGGTCAGGTCCTTCTTTTCGACGATGTCCGAACCCTCGATCGGTTGGGTGAAGCTCGGCCATCCGGACCCTGAATCGTACTTGTTCAGCGAACTGAACAGGGGTTCGCCGGAGACGATGTCGACATAGATGCCGGGCTTCTTGTTGTCCCAATAGGCATTCCGGAACGGGGGCTCGGTGCCACACTGCTGGGTGACCTTGTATTGCTCCGGGGTGAGCTTCCTCTTGAGATCGGTCTCCTGGGGTTTCTGGAGGGGGTTCATGGGACGGGTGGCGGTTGGTGTCGGCTGCGCGGCCGATTTCCCCGCCTCGGCGAGCGGCGAAACGGTCGAAGCCAGGATGCCGGTGGCCAGCAGGAGCAGGTGTCGGACTCGGGGGATTCTCATGGCAGTACGGACGGTGTCGGAGGGTGACTGCATTCGGAAGGACTGCAAGTCGGCCGCTCCAACCCCGCCACACCCCCTGGGCAGCTTCCTGCCTCGGACCCACTTGGGTGGGGATGGCTCAGTGGGCAGAGGCGGCCAGCTCCTCTTCCATCGCCACGATTTCCCGGATCTGGGTGAGGAACCAGCGGTCGATCTTGGAGAGCTGGAAGATCTCCTCGACCGAGAACCCGGCCCGGAAGGCATGGCGGATGAAGAAGATCCGGTCCGAGTTCGGCACGCTGAGCTTCCGGGAGATCACGTCCCTCGGGAAGGTGTCCCGGTCCCCGAAGACATCGACCACCATCCGGCCCTCCGGCTGGGATTCGGAACCCTCCATCCGGGGGTTCCAACCGCTGATCCTCCAGGCCTTGCCGTCGCCACCCAGCCCCTGGCGTCCGATCTCGAGGGAACGGAGACACTTCTGGAGGCTTTCCTTGAACGTCCGTCCGATGGCCATCGCCTCGCCGACACTCTTCATCTGGGTCGTCAGGGTCGGGTCCGCCTGCGGGAACTTCTCGAAGGCGAACCGGGGGATCTTGGTGACCACGTAGTCGATCGTCGGCTCGAAGCTGGCGGGGGTCTCCCGGGTGATGTCGTTGCGGATCTCGTCGAGCAGATAGCCGACCGCCAGCTTCGCGGCGATCTTGGCGATCGGGAACCCCGTCGCCTTCGAGGCGAGGGCGGAGCTCCGGCTCACCCGAGGGTTCATCTCGATGATCACCATCCGTCCGGTGTCGGGACTGACGCCGAACTGGATGTTCGACCCACCGGTCTCGACGCCCACGGCGCGGATCACGGCGAAGCTCTGGTCGCGCATGATCTGGTATTCCTTGTCGGTGAGGGTCTGGATCGGTGCCACCGTGATGGAGTCGCCGGTGTGGACCCCCATGGGATCAAAGTTCTCGATCGAGCAGATGATGACGCAGTTGTCGGCCCGGTCGCGCATCACCTCCATCTCGTATTCCTTCCAGCCGAGGAGCGATTCCTCGACGAGGATCTCGGACACGGGGGAGAGATCGAGACCGCGCTTCGCGATCTCCTCGAACTCATCGCGGTTGTAGGCGATGCCGCCGCCGGTGCCGCCGAGGGTGAAGGCGGGACGGATGATGACCGGGAAGCGCCCGATCTTCTCGGCCACGGTCCGGGCCTCCGGCATGTCGTGGGCGGTCCCGCTGACGGGGACGTCCAGGCCGATCGACAGCATGAGATCCTTGAAGATCTGTCGGTCCTCGCCCTTCTCGATGGCCTCGGCCTTTGCGCCGATCATCTCCACGCCGTGCTTGGCGAGGACGCCCGACTTGTGCAGTCGCATGGCGGTGTTGAGCGCGGTCTGTCCGCCCAGGGTGGGCAACAGCACCAGTTTGTGGGCCACCCCTGGGTTTCGGGACTCGGTGGGCACCCCGAGACGGCGCATCTCCTCGAGTTCGCGGACGATGATCTTCTCCACGACCTCCGGGGTCACCGGTTCGATGTAGGTCCGGTCGGCAAACTCCGGATCCGTCATGATCGTGGCCGGATTGGAGTTCACCAGGACCACCCGGTAACCCTCCTCACGGAGCGCCTTGCAGGCCTGGGTCCCGGAGTAGTCGAACTCACAGGCCTGGCCGATGATGATCGGCCCGGCGCCGATGATGAGGACGGAGTGGATGTCGGTACGTTTCGGCATGGGTCGAAGGCGCCGGGATGAAACACCGCCGACAGCGATGGAGCGAAGAAAAATTCGCCTCCCTTTTCGGGTGTCGGGTTCCCGCGGAATCCCCCCCGGATCGAGTACCCTCCTGGAATGTCCAACCGTCCAGTGCCCTGCCTGCGGCTC
>CAZZKQ010000360.1:0-4031 GCA_964654875.1 uncultured Verrucomicrobiota bacterium
GTCCGGCATCAGGTCGGCCTCCCCGATCCGGAGCGCCGGATGCATGCCATCCCAGCCGTAGTTGCCCGCGCACCGTTCCCGGCCACAGGCGCAGCCGCCGGCGTCCGGGACGGGCGGACAGGTGACGTCGACCGCCTTGGGGACCTCGATGCCCGGGAGGGCCAGGACCGATTCGCGCTGGGGAAACCCCACGTAGTTGTCCACGACGTCGCTCGGACACAGCATCACCGTCATGCCCAGATCCCGTGCCGCCTCCAGGGCGCGGTCGATCCGTGGAACGAAGGCGTCGACCCGCATCGTCGCGGTCTTGCACCAGTGGAAGTTCCAGACATCGACGGCCACGACGCCGACCCGTTTGGGATCGATCCGCTCCCTCGTGAGGATCACCTGGCCGGTGGCCGGGTCCCGGGTCTGTAGCGTCCACTCGATCTCCGCTGCCGGGAGCGCGGGACCGGTCAGGAGTCCCAGGAGGAGGAGGAGCATCGACGCGATGGGGTCGCGGGAACGGGCGAGGTTCTGTGGGGGGATCACGGACACAGCCTGACGACGGAGACCCCGGATCGGCAATGCCCGAGACCCTGGATCTGTGGGGACTCCCACTGGGCGATGCCCGTCGCCTCAGCGGTCCCGTTGGGCCTCGAAGAACTCCAGGAGCGTCTCCGCCGTCGAACGATCGGATCCACCGAGCGTCCGCGGCCAGCGGTGGCCGCCGCGTTGGATGGCAAGAAACCGAAGCTCGGGACCGCCGTCCGCTCCCACCCAACGACTGCGGCGGATTCCGTCCTCAAGGGTTGGGGCACCGTCCGGAACCCCGCCCAGATGGGCCACCCAGGCCCGGATCACGTCCTCGGTGCCCCAGTAGGGCCCCCAGCCATCGCGATCCTTCCGATCCCCATCCCAGCGGGTGATGGGGTCGTCCATGACGTTCACCGCCAGCACGGAAGGGCGGGCGGAGGGTGCGAGGAACGGGGTCCAGTCGGACATCATCGTGCCGCACACCGGGGCGATGGCGCGCGGGAACGGATTCGGACGCGAGCCCAGGAGGAAGCTGAGGTCGGCCCCGTTCGAGAATCCCGTCACGAACACGGCCCGCGGGTCGAGGTCGAGGTCCCGGACGAGTCGCCCGGCGAGTTCCCGGGCGGCGTGGACATCGTCGACCTGCAGGTGCCGGTGGAACCGGTAGCCGACCTGGAAGAACCGGCGTCCGGAGCCGTCGCGGGTGCCTTCCGGGTAGGCGACCACCCAGCCGCGACGGCCGGCCGCAGCAGTGAGCCTGCTCTTCTGTCGGAGATCCTCCGGCGAGCCGGTGAATCCATGGAAGGCGAGCACCAGCGGCGCCTTCGGTGCCTGCTCCGGGGGCAGGTCGATCCACACGCGACGTTCGCGTCCGTCGAGCACCACCCGGTTCTCCCCGGAGATCCACGGCGTCCGCAGCCGCTCCCGTTGGGTCCAGGCGAAGACGCGGTCGGCCGCCTCGAGGGCGGCGGGATTCCGGTGGACCAGCCCGTGGTACTGGAGTGCGAGGATGACCTCGTTGTGGTTGATGCCCTTGGGCTGCCCGTTGAAGCCGGGCTCTCGGCCCACGCCGGTGCGGGTGTTCCCACGGTGGTCAACCTCGCCCGAGACCAGGACGCGTCCGATCTGCCATTCCGCCGCGGCGGGGAACGCCGCATCGAGCTCGGGCAGGGGGACGTGGAGGGCGAGGACCTGTCCGAACAGCAGGGACACGGCGTTGTAGCTGGAGTCCTGCCCCCCGTGTTCGATGAAGACGCCATTGGCGTCGCGGAGGCGCAGCGCCTCGGCCACAAGCCGACGGGAGGTGTCGATGAGGGCGTTGTCTCCCAGCACCTTGCCGCAGGTGCCGAACGCCTTGGCGGCGATCAGCACGCGGTTCACCGCCTTGCGGCTCCGCTGCAGGATCGTGGCCTCGCCGGCGGCGATGAAGTCGCACGCCTTGCGGAGCTTCGGTCGCAGCGTCTCGATGCGGTCGTGGAAGTGGGCCGCGTGGGGGGACTCCCGGATCACGAGGACGGCCCGACCGTATTCCTGAAGGAAGAAGTAGGCGGTCTCGACTGCGGCGCCTCCGCTGGCGGCACTGGAGCCGTTGGGACGGATCTCGGCCGTGAATCCTCCGTCCTCGCGCTGGTGGGCGAAGGCGACCTCGATGCCCCGCCACGCCCGATCGGCCCGCGCCAGATCTCCGGCCACGACCGCCCCGATGACGGCCCGGCAGCTCCCGCGTTGGGGTCCAGCCTCGAGCCAGTGGCCCACGGTGCGGTTGCCGCCGGTGAACCCCTGCTCGTCCGGCATGTCCGACGCTGTCAGGGCCTCGAGACGTCCGGGCGGGAACGAGCGGAGGATCTCGTACTCGCTCGGGTGGCCCTGCGCTCCGAGGTGGCATGAGACGGCGAGGACCAGGGCCGCGACACGGACCCTCCAGCTCCAGGAACGCGGACCGAACATGGAACAAGTCGGAGGAGGACCTACCGACGGGCGCGGGCCTTGCGGCGTGCGGGGGTGGCGACCGGGCTGGGACCACCGGCGGCGTTGCGGCCATCGACCAGGACGTCGACGCGTCCCTCCTCGACCCGATACAGCCAGCCGTGGATCCGGGGCAGGGGGCCCTTGGCGATCATGTTGCGGATGATGCAGAGGCTCTTGAGGTGCTTGATCTGCAGCTTGACGTTCTCCTCGGTGAGGACGGCCAGCTTCTGCTCCCGGTTGAGCTTCCGTTTCCGGGCGATCTCATCGGCTATGGCCTTGGCCCCCGACGCGATGCAGAGCCAGTCGGCGATGTAGTTCTCATGGACGCCGTCCTCGATCGCCGCGATGCCACCACAGCGGGTGTGTCCGCAGACGATGATGTCCTCGATCTTCAGGTGGACCATGGCGTACTCGAGGATCGCGGAGATGTTGCCGTCGTTGAAGGCGACGATGTTCGCGACGTTGCGGTGCACGAACATGGTTCCTGGTTTGGACCCGGTCATCTGGTGTTCGCTGACGCGCGAGTCCGAACAGCCGATCCAGAGGACCTTCGGGGTCTGCTTCGTCGCGATGGAGAGGTAGTAGTCGGCGTTGGGCTGGAACTCGGTCGTCTGGAAGTGGCGGTTCCCGGCCAACAGGGTGTCGATCGTCGAGGACATGCCGACGAGGCTACGGAGGGGTGAGAGGCACGGGAACAGGTTTCTGCGGGCCCAAGGCCCTCACAAGGAGGTCCGTCGCCGATGGAGGACGAGACCCAGCGCCCCACCGAGACCCACCAGGGCCCAGGTCGACGGCTCCGGGACGACAACTCCAACCGCTGCGGTGTCGAGGACCGCCGAGTCGAAGCTCATCAGGGGCTCCTTGGCCCCGAACTGGATCCGGTAGGCCGTGGGTGCGATGGCATTCAGATTCCAGTCCCATCGGCTCGAGACGTTGACCCCCATTCCCGCGGAACGGTCGAGCTCGATCCGATCGAGCGGCGCCACGGTCAGCGTCTGCCCGCCGAGCTCATAGGTCAGCCGCATCGAGGCGTAGTCCAGCTCGGTCCCGCTGGTTCGGACCTGGAGGGTCACCCAACCCACGGCCTGTCCCGCGCTGTGGGTGATCTCGAAGGAACTGATGCCAGCGTGGTTGTAGATGTTGCCGGTGCCCGTGATGACGGCTCCCGGGTCCAACTGCAACAGGCTGGCCCCGGAGAGCGTTCCGGGAAGATCCGGACGGTTTCCGGGTGGCGTGTTTCCCGGGACCTTCATGACCTCCCATCCTCCGTGGGTGGAACCTGGGAGATTCCGGTAGTCCGGTGTCACGAAACCGGTGGTGGCGGCCTGGGCAAGGCCCGCGGCACAGACGGCGAGGGTCAGGGTCGGGATCAGGGAGGATCGATGGGTCTTCATGGGTGTCCTTTTTGGGATGGGGTGAAAAAGAGGATTTCAGTGCTCAGCGGGTGGGACGGACAGGAGTTGATACCCAACGCCACGGATGGTCCGAATGACCTCCGGTCGCTCCGGATCTGCCTCCACGAGGCGGCGCAGCCGCATGATGAAATT
>CAZZKQ010000361.1:0-4030 GCA_964654875.1 uncultured Verrucomicrobiota bacterium
CATTCGCGTCGTTGTGCTGTCGCGTCAGACGCGCCATCTCCTCGCTTGTCACGAGTGCGGCGCGGATGCCCTCGACCTTGTTCGCGGCCATGCTCATGCCGATGCCGGTCGAACAGCAGAGCAACCCCAGCGATGCCTGTCCCGAAGCGACGCGATGGGACACCTCGTGGGCGTAGTCGGGGTAGTCTGTGGACTCCCTTGAATGGGTCCCAACATCCTCGTAGGACAATCCAAGCCTCCGAAGCTCGCCCAGAAGCTCCAGCTTGAGTTCGAATCCAGCATGGTCGGATCCCACCGCGAACGCGGTCCGCGCCGCCGGACGCACGGGTTGAAGCACCGGAGAAACCAGCATCGCCTCAATGCCGCTTTGGATCTGATCCCGGCACGACAGGTATTCGTCGAGAGAACCGCCGATCGGATCGGCTACATCCTGGTCCTTGGGATGCAGCCGCGTGTCGAACTGTCCAAGGGTGACCGTCTTTGTCGACGCCTGCGGATAAAGATAGAGGAGATTGTCCACGTGGGCACGGGTCAGGCCCACGATCAACGTCGCCTCCTCCACCAGTCGGGCATTGACCATCTGGGAGCGGTGTCCGGAGATGTCGACACCCGACAGGCGCATCGCCTTGACGGCATTGGGGCTCGGGGGTTGGCCGTTGATGGCTCCCGTGCCGGCGGAAACGACCCTCCAATTGCCGGAATCCCTGAGGAGCTGATGCGCGATCCCCTCTGCCATGGGACTACGGCAGGTGTTTCCGGTGCACACGAACAGGAGGGTTTTCATCAGCGTTGCCCTCGAAAGGTGGGAGTGGTGCGCGAAGGCGTCAACGCATCACTGAATGGGAGAGTCGCGCTGTCCGGTGCCCAATCCCGAGTCACCCCATCCAGGGGGTGCTCCGGGTGGTCCAAGGATCTCGATCCACCCGCGGGATCCAGGGCTGGTTCCCGTTTTCTGGATCTCGGGAAACCACGGAAGTCCTCCTGCCAGGAGGATTCTTTCACTTGTCCGGCAGGCTCACGGTGCCACCGGCCTCGATGGTCATCTTGGGCATCTTCAGGCGCGAAGAGATGGTGGCGGTGGGCTGGGTGCCGACATTGTTGATGTTGTAGGTCTCGCCCATCACCGAGGCCGGGAACTTGCCGTTGGAGAAATAGGCGGCGAGGTCGGTCTCGCTGGGGGTGTCGTTGTCACCCTTCTTCTGGTCGGCCGCCCAGAGCTGCTTCTGGTTGTCGATCACCCGCAGGTTGTTGAGGATCGCATTGTACCGGCTGGTGGCCAGGGAACCGTTGATGTTCGGGATCGCGATCATCGCCAGCAGGCCGATGATCATGACCACGATCATGATCTCGATCAGAGTGAAGCCCGACTGGAGGCGGACGGCGGGACGCAGAGCAGGGTGGAGTTTCATGACGATACGCTCGTGACGTTGTAGGGCAGGGTCAACACCCCGAACAAGAAAAGGTTCCGACACGACCCGGTCCACGCCCGGACGATCCGACCGCCGCATCCTCAGGACGCCCTGGAGTCCTCGACGCGAACCCGGGCGATCCGGCGACGCTGGTACCAGCCCACCCCGATCAGGTCATGGATCCCTCGCCCCAGACGGTTCCAGACGCCGTACTTGGAGACTCCGGCGACCCGGGGCCGATGGTTGACCGGCACCTCCCGGCATCGGAAGCCGCCTCCGGCAACGAGGATCGGCAGGAACCGATGGAGTCCGTTGAACGGGAAGACGCCGTCGAGGCACTCCCGACGAAACGCCCTCAGGGCACAGCCGGTGTCGGCGAAGTCGGCACGAAGCGCGGCCTTGCGGGCCGCTCGGGCGATGCGGGAAGAGATCTTGCGGACCAGCGAATCCTGTCGGTTCACCCGGTGGCCGCAGACGAAGTCAACCTCGCCCAGGAGCCCCAGCATCCGGGGCAGCTCTGCGGGATCGTTCTGGAGATCGCCATCGAGGGTGCAGAGCAGGGGAGCCGTGCTGCCTGCGATGCCGGTCCAGACCGCTGCGCTCTGGCCGCGGTTCTGGGTGTGGCGCAGTCCCCGCACCCGCGGATCCGCCCGTTGTGCCGAAGCAATCCGGGCCCAGGTGTCGTCGGTGCTGGAATCGTCCACCAGCACGATCTCCCAGGGCCGCGTCTCGGCGGCGAAGACCCGGACCAGTTCGTCGACGAGCGGTTGGACGTTGTCGGACTCGTTGAAGAGCGGTACGACGATGGCGATTTCAGCAGGCACTGGAGGCACGTTATGGGGTTTCCATGCAGAGGTTAAGGGGGATTTAGGGAAGGACGGCGGAGGGGACTCACACGGGGACGCAGAGACGGAGCGGGAAGGATAAAAACAGGATCCTTGGAAGGAAGGGTGATGCGGTGCCCTCTATCACCAGGGGTATCCCGTCGGTTGGAAGACCGGAATGCAACCTGCCGCCCGGGACGGCACGTCGTTCATCCGTGCCACCCCGTGTTGCCACTTGTTTCGACCCGGGGTTCCACGGGACACTCCGCTTCTCGTGAGGGGACGTCTCCAGGGACAATCCATCGTCGTGGTCGGGGGCACGGCCGGTCTGGGCCGGTCCGCCGTGTTGGCCTGCATCCGGGAAGGCGCCCGGGTGGTCGTGGTGGGACGTGATCCGGCGAAGGCCGCGGCCCTCGAGGCCGAACTGGGGGCGCCGGTTCGCGTCCTCTGCGGGGATGCCACGGAACCGTCCACGCCGGAGGCCGCGGTGGCGCTGGCCGTTTCGGCGTTCGGTCGGCTCGACGGACTGTATCACGTGGCCGGGGGCAGCGGTCGACGCCACGGTGACGGACCGCTCCATCTCCTGACCGACGAGGGCTGGGACTTCACGCTCCGGACCAACCTGACCTCCGTGGTGTATTCCAACCGCGCCGCCACCCGGCAGTTCCTCGCCCAAGGCACACCGGGCAGCATCGTGAACTGCGGCTCGGTCCTCGCCTCTTCCCCGTCGACACCCCATTTCTCGACCCAGGCCTACGCCGCGGCGAAGGCGGGGTTGATCGGTCTGACCCGTTCTGCGGCGGCTGAATACGCAGCCCGGGACATCCGGTTCAACGTCGTGGCCCCGGGTCTCGTCGCCACTCCGATGTCGCAACGCGCCCAGTCGGACGAGGCGATCCAGCGATTCCTGCGGACCAAGCAGCCTCTCGATGGAGGACGGATGGGGGTTCCGGGCGACGTCGATGGCGCGGTCGTCTGGCTGCTGTCGCCGGAGAGTGCCTTCGTCACAGGACAGGTGATCGCGGTCGACGGGGGCTGGTCCGTGTCCGAAGGGCAACGATCATGAGTCCTGGTTCAATGAAGGTGGAATCGTACACGTTGGGATTGGATCTGGGCGGCACGTCCGTGAAGGCGGTCGCCCTCGATGGAGATGTCCTGGTCGGCCAGGACCACGAGCCGTTCATCCTGACCGAGCCGATGGCGTTCGCCGGGGCCATGGAACGGGTGGTGGTTCGGTTCACCGAGCGACTCGGTCGGCCGCTGTCCATCGGGGTCTCGGCACCCGGAATCCCCGCCCTCGACGATCGGAGCATCGCCCATATGCCCGGACGGTTCGAGGGACTGGAGGGGTTAGTATGGGGGGATCGGCTGGGGCGGTCCGAGGGGGTCCCAGTGGTGAACGACGCCAATGCCGCGCTGCTTGGCGAGGTGGGATTCGGGGCCGGCCGTGGCGCGCGCCACGCGGTCCTTCTCACGCTGGGCACCGGGGTGGGAGGAGCGGTGCTGTCGGACGGACGGCTGCTGCGCGGTCATACCGGCAAGGCCGGACATCTCGGTCATGTGTCGCTCGATCCCGAGGGTGCCCCCGACATCTGCAACACGCCGGGCAGCCTCGAGGATGCCATGGGCAACCATAACATCGGGTCCCGGACGGCGGGGCGCTTCGCGACGACCCATGACCTGGTCCGGGCGGTGGAGTCCGGTGATGAGGGAGCCCGTGGGATCTGGCTCCGCTCCGTCCGGGCCCTCGCCGCGGCGATCGCGTCGTTCGGGAACGTCCTCGATCCCGAGGTGGTG
>CAZZKQ010000362.1:0-4025 GCA_964654875.1 uncultured Verrucomicrobiota bacterium
GGCGTGGGGGTGCCGGAAGGGAGGACGGGAGGGTTCGAGGAACCTGTGGGTGCAGAAGGAGGTGGAGTGACCGGGGCCGGTCGGGACACCCCAGGGGGAACCGTCGGGGTCACGGACACAGTCGGTCCAGGGACCGGCTCTGGGGAACCGCCTTGGGCCGGAACCGGTTGGGTCGGCACCCTGACAAACGGGCCGTTGGAGACCCCGGAGGCGCTGTTTGAACCGGTCGCGACACCCGTCCGAGGCGAGCGTCTGAGGAACCCAAAAAAACCAAGCCCAACCAGCAACATCAGGACAAGTCCGCCCAGGAGAACGGCCAGACGGCCCTGCCCCCCACTGTCCCGCGCTCGAACCGGTCGACGTCCCATACGTCCGGCCTCAGACGTCGATGATGGGGCCCGATCCACCAGGACCGTCGGCCCCGTCCCTTGGTCCGCGACGCCGGGGGCCTCCCCGCTTGAACTGAACCTTGGGCCCCTTGCCCAGCAGCGCATTGACGACCATGGAGGTGATACTGATCACCAACCCGCCCCAGAAGGCGTCCCAGAAGCCACCCACCCGGAATCCCGTCACCAGGTCCGCCACGAAGAGCAGAAGAAGGGCATTCACCACCGGCACGAACAGCCCCAGGGTCAGGATGAGGAACGGAAGCGACAGGAGCAGGAGGATCGGGCGGACAAACGCGTTGAGGAACCCCAGCACCAGGGAAGCCAGGATGAGGGAGCCGGCGTCGCGGTAGGAGATCCCGGGGACGACCCAGGCCGCGACGAGGACAGCCAGCGTCGTGATCACCCACCGCTGCAGGAAGCTGAGGAACGTCACCGGCATCGGACGCTCAGGCTACAGGCCCGAGCGGGCTCAGGTGAAGCGGTTTGGCAGGACGCCTGCCACACGCAGACGCCCGGTCACGAGGCCGCAGGGAGACGCCGCAGGAAGTCCCGACAGGCTCCGGCGACATCCGGGGTCCGTAGGATGGCGGACACGACACAGATCCGGGTCGCCCCGGCCTCGAGCACGGCGTCGAGGTTCCCCAGCGTGATGCCACCGATCGCGAACCAGGGGATCGACACATTCGCCGCGGCCCACCGGACGTAATCCAGAGTGACCGCCGGGCGCCCGGGCTTGGTGGCGGTGGCAAAGACGGGGCCAACAGCGATGTAGTCGGGCCCAGCCTCGACCGCCCGGACCGCCTGGTCGGGGGCGTGGGTGCTGAGGCCAAACTCGACCCGGGGCTCCGAAGGGACCAGATCCGTGACCTTCCGATGCCCGGCATCGAAGAAGTCCTCCTGTCCCAGATGACAGACCTCGGCACCGAGGGATTGGGCGATTCCAGGGTGGTCGTTGATCACCAGCCTCACCCCGGCGGCCCGGGTGAACGGGAGGATCGACTCCGCCAGCAAGCGGACCGCAGATTCCGGCATTCCCTTGGCCCGTACCTGGACGAGGTCGGCCCCGCCCTCGCAGAGACGACAGGCGATATCCACGGGATCCCGGCCGTCCAGATACGCCGTGTCGACAAAGGTATAGAGCCGACAGGCAGACAACGGCTTCATGCGCGGGAGGAGTGGCCGCAGAATGCCTGCGGCAAGGAACAACTCAGCGCTTGGTGGTGGTCCGCTCGCGGAGCCAGTCGGTGTCGATCTTGCTGTTTGTCCCCGGGACGCCTGAGTGGACGGAATGGAAGTCGCCCTTGAACGATGGCTTGATGAACCTGGGGTCCTGCCACCGATGCCCCTCCGAGTGGCCGTCGGCCATGGCAAAGTTCGAGATCTGCCCGTGGTAGTTCCCCGGCACATGGTAGGCACCGGAGTTGCCGGTCATATTCACGCCGAAGAACGGGCGACAGATGCTCTCGGGATGGATCTCGCCGAACACGAAGGTCTGGCTCGGGCCAATGACCTCACCCGTGCGCTTCGGCACGTTGTAGGTGCGGCTGTCTCCCTGGCCGTTGTAGGGATCTCCCGTCCACGCCACGAACGCGTTCATCGCGTAATTCCTCGGGAGCCGGGCTTTCCTTCCGTTGACGATCACCACATAGCGGTCACCGGGGCATCGAAAGCTGCTCTTGGATTTGAAGTACGGCGCGATGAGCGAAAGCTTCTCGTTGATCAGGCCATCTGCCGAACCCTCCATCAGGTTGCTGCCCTCGCGGCCCTCGGCCCAGAGCTTGGGGACGTAGTTCGCGGGGGGATTGACGAGGTTGACATTCGCATCGCCTGCACCGTTGGGCGCGAAGTTGTCGTTGAAGTCGGTCGCATACAGCAGCGAGGCGGTGATCAGCTGCTTCGTGTTGTTCATGCAGGCGATGCTGTTCGCCTTGGTCTTCGCGTTGGCGAGCGCCGGCAGGAGCATGCCGGCGAGGATCGCGATGATCGCGATCACAACCAACAGCTCGATCAACGTAAACCCGCGCCGGCGAGGCGATTGCAGAGGACGCTTCATGGAGTTGGCCGAAGCTGACTCCCCGGAACTAGCCCTGCAAGTCCGCAAGCAGGTCCTCCATCTCCGCCAGCGGACCCTCATGATGCTGGGCCACCGCAAGGTCCCGGGCCCGCTCAAACGCAGCGACCGCCTCGGTGCGACGCCCCAGCTCCAGGGCGCATTTCCCGATCAGGATCTGGACGACCATCCAGTCGGGCTTCTTCCGCAACGCCACCTTGAGATGCTCCTCGGCTTCGCCATGGCGCCCCAGATCGAACAACGCCTTGCCCAGACTGAAGCGTCCGAGCTCATTCTCCGGAAAACGCTCCACCATCTGCCGGTGACGCTCGAGGACATCCATGGATTCTGAGGACGGGGGGAAAGGCCTGCGACCAGTAGCGCGTCGACGCCCCAGACGGGTCAGGACAACACGCCGGGCAGCCGCCCCGTGCTGTCGCCAAACCGGGTCTCGTGGACACCCATGCGATCCATCATCTCGAGGAACAGATTCGACATCGGGGTGTTCTTGTCGACCCGGACGTGGCGTCCCGACCGGATCGTCCCTCCGCCGCGACCGCACAGAAGGACCGGCAGATCGTGATGGGCATGGGCATTGCCGTCGGCAATCCCGGATCCGTAGACGATCATGCTCTGGTCGAGCAGGGACCCCTCCCCCTCCCGCGTCTCCTTGAGACGTCGGATGAAATAGGCGAACTGCTCCATGTGGAAGCGGTTGATCTTCGCGATCTTCTTCTTCTTCTCCTCGTCGTTGCCGTGGTGCGACAGGTCGTGATGGCCGTCGCTGATGCCGAGGTTCGGATACGCCCGATTGCTGCCGTCGTGGGCCATGATGAAGGAGGCCACCCGCGTGCTGTCGTTCTGGAACGCGAGCACCATGAGGTCGTACATCAGGCGGACATGCTGCCCGTAGTCCGACGGCATGCCCTCCGGGAACGAGTTTGGGGGCAGGCTGGCGGTCACCTTCTCCGTCTGCTCGATCCGACGTTCCAGGTCCCGGACCGAAGTCAGGTACTCGTCGAGCTTCCGCTGATCCGTCTTCCCCAGCTTCGCGTTGAGACGACGGGCGTCCTCGAGGACGAAATCGAGCACGCTGCGGCGCTGGATCATCCGACGCGTCCGGGCCTCGGCGCTGTCCCGGGGATCCCCCGCAGAGAACAACCGCTCGAACGCGCGGCGGGGCTTGGTCTCCGGCGGGACCGGAGCGGTCGGCGTGCGCCACGCGATGTTGAACTGGTAGGCGCAGGAATAGCCTGAATCGCAGGACCCGGAGGACTGGCCCCGGTCGCATCCCAGCTCCAAAGACCGGAACGGTGTCTGGTCACCCGCCTTGTGGGCGATCACCTGGTCGACCGACACGCCGACGCGGATGTCGACACCGGCCGTCTTCCGGGCCTGCATCCCGGTCAGGAAGGTGGCCGAGGCCCGGGCATGATCCCCGGCCCCATCGCCGTTGGGACGCGCCTTGTCGTGGGCCAGCCCGCTCATCACCAGGACGTCCGATCGCACCGGTTCCAGAGGTTCCAGGATGGAAGGGAGACGAAACTCCGAACCGAGGGCCTCAGGGGTCCAGTCGGCCATGTTGG
>CAZZKQ010000363.1:0-4018 GCA_964654875.1 uncultured Verrucomicrobiota bacterium
TGATGCAGACCACTGCATCACCCACCCGTCGAGGCCTCCGGCCTCTGCCATGTGATCCGTCTCTGGACCCGATGCTTGGCACCCCATCCAGTTTCCCGTTCTTCCTCCGTGTCTCCACTTCACCGTGTGAATCCCCTGCCCCTGACGGGGTCATGGCTCTCGACGGCCGTAGGTCTGGTAGAACCGGTTCTGGAACAATTCACCGGGGTCATGCACCCGCTTCCGCTCGAAGAACCGTCGCGCCTCGGGATAGGCCCGGTGGAACTGTTCCGGCGTGGCATGGAGCCGATACGGCAGGTAGTAGCAGCCGCCGAGGGACAACGCGGCCTCGACCAGCTCCCGGGTCATGGCCTGCATCGCGGCCTCCCCCTGCGGACTCCTCTCCTGGTTGAAGAACATCACGAAGGCGATGACCGGTTCCCGCGCGTACCTCAGGACCGTGTCCCGATCCTCGGCGACGTCCCGGACCGTCGTGTTCAGCAGATCCCCTCCATGACGCGTGAGGATGCGATCCGCCTCGTCGAGGAACCGCAGCGCCACGGCCCGCGGCAGGAAGTATTCATGGAGGATGTCCGTCGTGTTCGTATTCCGGTTCAGATACCAGTCCGGCGTCTCGATCAGCAGACGGTTCCGCGAGACGACCTCCGGCAGCAGCAGCGGCTGGATCCGGGTCTCCGCGAACCACCGCAGCGACTTCCCGAAGTCGCTCCCGGCCGATCCCCGGAAGATCGCCCGGTCCAGCATCGATGGGACCGGCTCCACCAACGCCGGGATCGGACCGTTGGTGTCCGGGAAGTAGGCGCTGGCCCGCACGGTTCCGAAGCGATCCCCGGGCGTCAGGTTCAACCGCGCGTAGACCAGGGCCGGACGCGGTTCCCTCGCCAGCCGGTCGAGGATCGGTCCTGACGCCGCCGTCGGCACCTGTTCCTGGACGAGCCGAAGCCGGGCATTGGGCACAAGCCGGATCTCCGCCTCGAGGAGGATTCCGAAGAGTCCGTATCCTCCCAGAGCGAGCGAGAACAGCTCCGGGTTCTCGGTCCGACTGCACCGCACCACCGTGCCATCGGCCCGCATCAGGCGGAACGACTCGACGGTCGAGGCAATCGGCGGCGTGCCGAACTGCCAGCCGTGACAGTTCACGCTCAACGAACCGCCCACCGAGAACGCGCTGTCCGACTGCATCACGCCCACCGAGAGACCCAGCGCATCGGCGCGCCTCAGGACATCGGTCCAGTACGCCCCTGCTCCCACGGTGAGGAGTCTCCGGTCGGGGTCGATCCGGATGGAACGGAACGGCCGCATGTCGACCACGATGCCGTCGGGCGCGATCGTGTGTCCGCCCATGCTGTGTCGTGCCCCGGCGATGGACACGCGCTTCCCGGTCGACCGGGCCCGGGCCAGCAGGTCCCGGAGCTGTGCCTCCGCCTCGACCCCGTCCTCCGGAATCCGCCACACCTCGGCCACCGGGGTGAGATTCAGCCGGCTGAGGTCGTCGGCATGCCGCTCCGGCACCCCAAACCCACCCGGCGGAGCATCCCGCCAGATCGTCCGGGCCAGGTGTCCGACCGGAACCGCGAGGAGGAGACCCACTGCCGCAACCGCTGCGAACATCAGCGTCCGCATCCCGCGGGAGCCCCGGCCCCGGGTCGTGTCGGCGTTGGAAGGATTCATGGAAGAGGTCCGCGTCGGGAGTCTGATCGATCAGGACTGGAAGTCCACGGATCCATCGATGTCACCCGACAGAGGATCGGTTCCGACCCAATCAATCGACCGGCCACACGGGAGTCATCCGCCAGGCGTCGAGCCGCTTCAGGACCGCATCCTGTCCCTGGGCCCGCAGGGAGACGCCCAGACTATCGTGACGTCCCGGGTAGACACGCTGGGCGAGGTAGTGTCGGCCGTTGACGAAGACCTCCACCACACTGCGGTCGATGAAGACCCGCAGTCTCAGCGGCCCGCCCTGGGGATCCTCGGCCCGGCGCTCCACCTCCGTCTGCTCCGGAGGCCGAAGCCACACCTCCGGCAGGGTGCTGGACCGGGTGCCGTCGAGGGCGATCGCCGCCGGGGTGTCGTACCAGATGCTGAGCTTCCGACCGAAGTTGAAGTAGGTGATCGTGGTCTGCTCCTCGGCGTGGGCCGACCGCAGGACGTTGATCTGGACGGTCCGCGCCTCCTTCGGATCGATCTCGAGCGCGAGTTCCATCGAGTTGCCCCGGATGCCCTTGAGCACGATCTCCCGGTTCGCCGGCAGCCGGGTCTCGGTCACGGTCCGGTGATCCCGCCGAAGCGAGTCGAGCGCGGCAACCGGCGCGATCCGCAGCTGGCGGTCGGCCCCAAGGGTGAGCTGCTGCGGCAGGGAGAGGATCTGGTCCCACTCGTCGTCATGCCGCCCGTCGTTGATGTTGAGAAGGTGGATCACCCCACCCTGCCCATCCGCCGCCGCCGAAGGGGCATGGACGCCGCCGGGGGAGACGCGTCCGTGGTTGAACCGTCCCTTGGCGGTGGGTTTGAAGCGGTGGGTCCCGGTGTTGTAATCCCCCAGCAGATACTGCCCTCCGAAGGTGTGGCTGAAGGACAGGAACAGGTGCCGTCCGCCGATCGGGACAAAGTTCGGGCAGGCCGAGGCATCGCCCAGCGGGAAGGGGTTCCCCTCGATCAGACTCCCCAGACTGGACCACTCGATCAGGTCCCGCGAAGCCACGAGTCCATCCCCCACGAGTCCATAATAGGTGTCGCCTTCCCTCCAGAGGCAGGAATCGCCGGACGGTCCCTTCACCGGTCTGCCTCCGAGCTTCTCCCAGTTCAGCAGGAGGGGATCCTTCGCGATCGCCACCATCTGACCCGCACCGATGCCGGGGTAGTAGGCGATCACGCGGTTCGATTCGACCAGCGTGCTCCCGGAGAAGCACATCCGCTCGATCCCGGGATGGATGGCGTACGGAAGATCGCGCCAGTGGACCAGATCCTCGCTCACGGCATGACCCCAGTGCTGGCGGCGTTTCGGGATGTCCCGGGGCGAGGGGAATTCGTCGGGCGGATAGGCCTGGTAGAACAGGTGCCAGCGTCCCTGCCAGAAGCACAGTCCGTTCGGATCGTTCATCTGGCTCTCGGGACTGACGAAATGGTAGGCCGGACGGAACCGATCCCCGGCGAGGCGCAGCCGTGACGCGGCGAAGCGCTGCATCAGCGGATCCGTCTGCAGCTCGGCTTCCTGCGCGGCCAGGGTGTCCGGGTAGATGCGACGCGGGACCGGTGATGGGAACCGCTCCGGCAGCGACGGCTTCGGATCGAGCCTCACCGGGACGGGTTCCGAGACGGATCCACCGACCGACACCGAATAGTCGCCGGCATCGGCAGTCGTGCAGCCCACCCGCCGCAAGGTCCGACCGGTGGCGCCCGGGATCGGGGTTCCGTCCTTGCTCCACTGGATCGCGTCGGTGGCCCCATCGGCAACGGCCGTGAGCGTGAAGTCACTCCCCACCGCGACACGGACCTCGGATGGTTCGACCCCGGGTGCCCGACCCGCGCCCGGTTTCCGGGCCGTCATCCGGATGTCCGCCCGGACGATGTCGCCTCCAGGATCCCCAGCCGTGTCGATCCGGAACAGGATCCGGTCCCCCGTCTGGACCCTCAGGCCGTTGAACTGGTTGGTGATGCCGACACCGATGTTGGGCAGTGCAACCAGTTCCTCCGACCCGGCGGGTCTCCAGCGCAGGACCCTGAGCCCCACTCCATCGCTTCCCTGGGCCGCGAGGCTGAAGGCGTGGCGGAGGTCGAGAACAAGGGCCCGAGGAGCGGTCCAACCGATCACCAGCCCGTCGGGGACACCGCCGCCCTTCGGATGCAGCAGCACCTCGCCGGATTGCCAGGTGGTGTCGTTGCGGGTGGAGATCTGGGCCACGCCGGAGTCGTTCCGACCAATCCCCCAGTAGCCCTCTGCGTCGGACCACATCCGGGGTGGCGCGGAGATGTCGGATTCCCACAGCTGTGTGGCATCGCGTCCAGAAGCGTGGAGGAA
>CAZZKQ010000364.1:0-4013 GCA_964654875.1 uncultured Verrucomicrobiota bacterium
TGGCCGGTCTCCTCGTTGGTGAAGACCCGGAAGGTGGGATCCTCCTCAGCCAGACGCTGGAGACCCTCGGACATCTTGTCGCGGTCCGCCTTCGTCTTGGGCTCGATCGCCATGCTGATGACCGGTTCGGGGAACGTCGGCGGCTCGAGCATCACATCGAACGACTCGTCGCACAGCGTGTCACCCGTGGTGATGTTGCGCAGGCCGACCAGCGCGGCGATGTCGCCGGAATACACCGTGTCGACATCCTTGCGCTCGCTGCCCTGGATGACCATCAGGCGGCTGACGCGCTCACGCTTGCGCGTGCGGGGATTGTAGATGGTGTCCCCCTTCTTGAGCATCCCGGAGTAGACCCGGAAGAACACCAGCTTGCCGGCGTAGGGATCGGTCCAGAGCTTGAAGGCCAGCGAGCAGAGCTTGGAGTTGTCGTTCGACTCCACGGAGATCTGATCCTCGGTGCCAGGCACGTGGCCGACCGCCTGCGGGATGTCGAGCGGCGACGGGAGGTAGTCGATGACGGCATCGACCATGACCTGCACACCCTTCTTCTTGAAGGCAGAGCCACAGAGCACCGGCACAAACTCGATCCTGCAGGTCAGGCGGCGGATGGCGGCCTTGAGATCCGAGGCCGACACCGGCTTCCCTTCGAGGACCATCTCGGCGATCGCGTCATCCTTGTTCGAGACGGCATCGATCAGCTCGGCGAGCGCGATCTTCGCCTGGTCCTCCATCTCGGCCGGAACGGGCTTGATCTCGTACTTCAGCCCCTCGTTGAGCACCTCGCCAGGTCCCCAGACGATGGCCTTCTGGTTCACGACGTCGATGACACCGGCGAAGGCGTCCTCGGCACCGATCGGAAGCATGATCGGATAGGCATACGCATTGAGCTTTTTGCGCATGTCATCCAAGGCGTTGTAGAAGTTCGCCCCGGTCCGGTCCATCTTGTTGACGAAGGCGATGCGGGGGACCTTGTACTTGGTCGCCTGGCGCCAGACCGTCTCGGACTGGGGCTGGACGCCCGCCACACCGCAGAAGACCGCCACAGCACCGTCGAGAACACGCATCGAACGCTCCACCTCGGCGGTGAAGTCGACGTGTCCCGGGGTGTCGATGACGTTGATCCGGTGGGCGATGCTCTCGCGGGACTTGAAGAGTCCCTCCTCCTTCTTCTGGGTCCAGAAGCAGGTGACGGCGGCGGATGTGATCGTGATGCCCCGCTCCTTCTCCTGCTCCATCCAGTCGGTCACGGTGTTGCCGTCATCGACGTCGCCAATCTTGTGGATCAGACCGGTGTAGAAGAGGATACGCTCCGTGGTGGTGGTCTTGCCCGCGTCGATGTGGGCGCAGATACCGATGTTCCGGGTCCGCTCGAGTGGGTACTGGCGGCCAGCGTGGTTCAGAGTGGGATTGACGGCAGCGACGTCGCTCATGGGCTCGGATCGGGTTCGACTCGGTTCGGTTCGGAGGGATGAAAAACGCCCCGCCGGAGGACGGGGCGTCTGCGAAATGTTCCTGGCTACCAGCGGAAGTGGGCGAAGGCCTTGTTCGCCTGGGCCATCTTGTGCACGTCATCCCGCTTGCGGATGGCATTGCCCTGACCCTGGAAGGCCTCCATCAGCTCGGCGGCGAGAGCCTCCTTCATGGGGATACCCTTCCGCTTGTCGGCGAAGGAAGTGATCCAGCGCATCGCGAGAGCCGTCTGCCGATCCGCGGGAATCTCCATCGGAACCTGGTAGGTGGCACCCCCCACGCGGCGGGCCTTCGTCTCGATCCTCGGCTTGGCGTTGTCAATGGACCTCTGAAGGATCTCGAGGGTGTTCACTCCCGGATTCTTCTCCGCCAACGCATCAAGGGCATCATAGACGATGCGACGCGCCGTGGCCTTCTTGCCACCCCGCATCAAGACGTTGATGAGGCGACTGACCAGCGTGCTGTTGAACTTGGCGTCCACCGAAGCGGGACGCTTATTTGCCTGACGACGACGAGCCATACAAAGAACAGTGGTGGGTTATCGGAAGGGGATTACTTGGCGGCCGGCTTGGCAGCCTTCGGGCGCTTCACGCCGTACTTGGAGCGGCTGACGCGCCGTTTCTCGACACCGGTGCAGTCCAGCGTGCCGCGGACGATGTGGTAGCGGACACCGGGGAGATCCTTCACACGACCGCCCCGGACCAGCACGATCGAGTGCTCCTGGAGGTTGTGACCTTCGTCCGGGATGTACGCGATCACCTCGGTGCCATGGCTCAGGCGGACCTTGGCCACCTTCCGCATGGCGGAATTCGGCTTCTTCGGTGTACGGGTCATCACCTGGAGGCAGACGCCGCGGCGGAACGGGGAACCATTGAGAGCAGGCGCCTTGCTCTTGTAGTCCATCTTCTTGCGGCCCTTGCGGACCAGCTGGTTGATCGTAGGCATGTACGGCCGAACGGGTTTCAGTACCGCGCCGGACACCGGCAGCGGAGCCCCGAAGCCTATCGGACGGACCCTTCACTGCAATACGTTTTTTGGAAATTTTCGGGTCCGTGAGGGTTCAGTGCACAACTCACGGTCCACGACCGACACCCGAAAGACCCTGCACGGGCCCCAATTCTCAACGGGATACGAGTGCCCCACTTCAATGTCGAACCCTCCAGAACCTCGCCACGATCGCTGGGTCTTCCGTCAATTCCACCGCCAGGGGTCGATCCATGCCCTGCCCCACGAGGCGGCGAGCGATCGACCAGGTCTGCAGGTCGGTGGACACCTCCAGCACCAACTCGGCACCGGATTCTCCCGCGACCTCGAGTCCCGGCACCATGCCGACGCCCGAAAACCGAATCCGGATCCCTGGACCCACTCCGGACACCGATGGGATCCGGGCCACCCCTCCAATCGCGGCATCCAGACCGTCCACGGAAAGAATCCCTTCGAAGGGCGTGCCCGCCTCCGCCGATGCCGTGGGTACCAACCGATACCTCAGGGCCCTCGGAGTTGCATCGAAGAACGGCCCCCACCGAAGCCATCGACCCGAATCGTCCACCGTGCCGCCTTCGTTCGGTTCCTCAGCCCGCCAGCCCACCGGAACCCGTTCCTCGACCGCCACGCTGCCCGCCGTGGGCGTCGGATCGACCTGCAGCGTCACGGTCAGCGCCGATGGAAAGCTCCAGTCGGCCGGGACACGACGTTCCGCCACACCGATCTCGGTCGCACCCGCCGGGCCCACCGTGCGGGGCGCCCCCTTGGGATCCATGGCCGCTTTCCACCAGACCGGCGCGGTGGGTTCCCGGAGATCGTACCAATAGGTCTCGCCATGCCGCCACGCGTAGCCCGCCCGGGTGACATACGAGATCGGGATTTCCTGTGGCGACACGGGCCACGGGGTTCCGCGACGCCACGCCGACGCATAGCTCGTGATCTCTCCGATCACGATCCGTCCGTCGAAGGGATTGCGATCCGCCGGGTGGGCCGGTCCCAATGGGATCTCCCGCTGACCGATTACCGGCGTCGTCAGGTCGTCCGCCGCCGCCGTCCCGCTGAATACCGCGGTCGGCGCCAAGGCGGGACCCGGCACCACCGTGTAGCTGAGATCGCGCGTCTGGTCGTCGAAGTACGGACCAAACTTGACCCGTCCCCGCAGCGGGTCCCACTGCCCGCCGTCACTCGCGACGATCACCGTCCACCCTTGGGGTGGCTGGTCCTCGAACGCCTGGGCCGCGACTCCTGCGCCTGGGGCGAGTCGCAGCGACACGCCCATCGGAACACCGGGCCAGTAGGCGGCCGGAAGCCGCCGCGACGCCAACGGCTCCGGCCCCTCCACCGTCAACACCATCGGCGCTGTCGTGACCGTCTCCGAGGTCCCGGCCGCTCGGAGCTGATAGCGTCCCGCCTGGTCCGGACTGACCTGAGCCAACGTAAGGGTGTGAGCGGTCGCTCCCGGGATCACCACGCCATCGCGCAGCCACTCAAAGACCGCGCCCGCCGGCGGGAAGGCTTCGGCGGCCACCGAGATCTACCCGCCCCACTGGACCGAGGCC
>CAZZKQ010000365.1:0-4011 GCA_964654875.1 uncultured Verrucomicrobiota bacterium
GCCACAGGATCACCGTGGACACGGGCTGGAATGAGCGGCGGATGCGGGCGGTCACGTTGAGAGCCTCGCTGTCCTTCGGAACCCGAGGCGTGTGGGCCAAATCCTCGATCACAGGTCCTGGGACCGCGGTTCCGCCCTCGTTCGGGGCCCCGGGCGTCGGCTTCACGAAATAGACGTGGGCCGGTCCGGAATCCCAGCCATTCCCGCTCGGGATCTGGACCCCGCCAAACGAGACGTCCGGAACCTGGACGGGATAGCCTGGCTTCCACTCCGAGGAGATTGTGACGCCGTCGGGCCGGACCAGGGCCAGGTACTCGCCGTTTGCGGAGAGCTGGAAATCGGTGTGGAGGCGGTTTCCTGGAACCCGTCGGTCGGCACCGGATGCAAAGACCACAAGGAATCCCCGAGGGGGCAGGTTCGTGGACGGAAACCGCCACTTCCGGAGGTCCTTCGGATCGTCGGTCAGGGCCCAGTCTCCCAGGTCGACGGGGGCATCCGAGGGGTTGTGCAGCTCGATCCAGTCGACGTACTGCCCGGTCTCGTCCTTGAGCGTCCGGGTGTTCGAGGCCATGAATTCCGACACATAGGGCGGGTTCTCGCGTGCGTCCGGATCCAGACGGACGGTCCAGCTTCCCCCGACGAAACGGTTGGCGGGTGTCGCCATGTCCGCGATGTCCTGATCCGCGGCCCACGACAACGTCACGAGGCCCGGTTGGGGCTGTGTGAATCGGAAGAGGTGCTGCGTCGGACCGATCGACTCGACGGCGCCGGCAGGTGAGCCGTTGAGGAGAAGATCCTGAGCCCGTACCCCTGTCACGGGCTCGCTGAACAGCACGGAGACGGATTCCAGCGAGCGGAGGGTGGTCCCGGCGTCGGGCTGGGTGGTTGCGACGACCGGCGGTGTCCGGTCCACCAATCCATATGACCACCCCGTGCCCCCCATGCTGGATGTGTCCGGGACGAAGGGATTTGGCGGGATGGCCAGGTCGCTCAGCAGCGCCTTGGAATCCCATCGGATGTGGATGTCGCCATAGGGCGGTTGCACGAAGGTGAAGACCAGCCGGGTTGGATCCGGATTGGTGACGCTTGTGGCACCGATCCCCTGGATCTGGAGGTCAGCTGCACTGGCGCCGGTGACCGGTTCGCTGAAGGTGACGGCGATCGACTCGAGTGCCGTGAGGGTCGATCCAGGGGTGGGATCAATGGCGGTGACCCTCGGGGCAAGGGTATCCCGGAGGATCGATTCCAAGGACGCCTCGAAGCCGATGTCGCTGCTGCTCAGGCTGCTCTGGAAGACCTGGACGGCGAGAATGTTCATACCCGGTTTCAGCACCCCCTGCGGCAGTGTGAGCGGATACCGTGTGAGGGACACCGGCTCGATGGCGTTGGACGACAGGGTTGAGATCGTGACCCCGTCTCCGGGGACCCCGGGGACCCCGACCCGCAGCACCTCGACTCCGTTGATCCAGGCGACGAAGCCGTCGTCCACCAGCGCCTCCATCTCCAACCCACCCAGCTCTTCCAAGTCCCGAACGTTGAACGCGTGGCGGAGGAACAGGCATCCATAGGCGTTCTGCATGTCGTTGATCTGGGTTCCTCCGGGAAGCGTGTCTCCGTACCAGAATGGTGCGGGCGCCTTGGTGAATCCGGTGTCGACGAATCCAGCCTGCCGCCAGGCGTCGATCGGAGTGGAGGCCTCGGTTCGTCCGGGTCGCCAGCTCCACTCGGAGGCCTTGGGGATCAGGACCTCGGACAGGACCGGCGGTATCACGACCAGGGCGACCCAGAGGACCCATGCCACCCTGAGGGGTGTCCACCCGCTGTGTTGGCCGCCACCACGGAGTCTCGTGGCCTGGATCGAGGAAGGGGCGGCGGACAGGGTCACGCTTCGAATCTAGCGCGGGCATGGATGCCAAAAAAGGGTGGACTGTTTCCCGCTGGGCCCGAGAACCCGTTTGAAGGTCCGGGGTGGATCGGTCAGGGTCGCTCCCGGTCCCTATCGTCACCTCAACCCGTCACACCATGCCTTCGATCCGGTCCTTGGAACCCTCGCGGCACGGTGCCTTCACGCTGATTGAGCTGCTGGTGGTGATCGCCATCATCGCGATTCTGGCGGGGATGCTTCTGCCGGCGCTTTCGAAGGCCAGGTCCAAGGCGCAGGGCATCGGCTGCATCAACAACGGCAAGCAGCTGTCCGTGGCGTGGACGATGTATGCCGGGGACCACCAGGATTCGATCGTCCGGAACGGCACGGGTGGCGGGGTGGAGCAGCAGGGTTGGGTGGGGGGATGGATCCAGGCGGACTCCAAGGGGGTTCCGACCAACCCCAGTGACTGCACCAACCTCAGTCTCCTGAAACCCCCACAGGGCAAACTCTGGGACTACAACCAGGCGCCGGCCATCTACAAATGCCCTGCCGATCTGTTCCTGGTGAAGATCGGTCCCCGACGGTTTCCAAGGACCCGGAGCATCTCGATGAACGGGTTCATGAACGGACTCAGCTGGCACACCGATGTCACCCGAAAGACGTTCTGGACCTACACCAAGCTGGGGCAGATCGGGAACGCCTCGGGTCAGTTCGTCTTCATCGACGAGCGCGAGGAAAGCCTCGATGACGGCTACTTCCTGACGGTGCCCGATCTCAAGGACAACTCCTGGGGCAATCTGCCGGCCCTCTACCACAGTGCTGCGAGTGGACTCTCCTTCGCGGACGGCCATGCCGAGATCCGCCGATGGCTCGATCCCAACACCCTCCGCAGGGGACTCACGGGTCCGCGAACAGCACCACGGGACGTCCCTTGGATCAACGAGCGCGCGACGACCTCCAGATGACCATGGAGTTCCAGGGCGCCGCCAATCCGTTTCCGGGAACGCCGTCGAGGCTTCAACGGCAGCGCGGTGCCTTCACGCTGATCGAGCTGCTGGTGGTGATCGCCATCATCGCGATCCTGGCGGGGATGCTTCTGCCGGCGCTGTCGCGGGCCAAGGTGAAGGCCCAGGGCATCCAGTGCATCAGCAACCTGAAGCAGATCGGTCTCGCAAACTTCATGTACGTCAATGAGCACGGGCACACCATCCCGTACCGGCTCGATGACAGCCTGTGGATGCGGAGCCTCGTGAACCTCTATGCCCAGGTCGACAAGGTCCGGGTCTGTCCCACGGCTCCCTTCCGCAGGAAGTTTCCCCAGGGCAGCGCCACCACCGCCTGGGTCTGGCCCCTGAGCAACGAGATCAACCCGGCCACGGGCGATCCGCGCTGGGTGGGCAGCTACGCCCTCAATGGCTGGATGTACCATGGAGACTGGACCGTCCAGGACCGGCGTCCGAGCACCACGAACGCCTTCCGGGGCGAGGATGACATCCGGTCCCCGGCCACCACCCCGGTGTTCGCGGATGGGGCCTGGGTTGATACCTGGCCGAAGGAGACGGATCGGCCGTCCCGGGATCTGCGCCTGGGGGTCACCGCCGAGACGGGGGGCACCATCACGGTCATCACGATCGCACGCCATGGGTCCGGGATCGACCGGGTCCCGAAGCTCGTCACGGCGGGCTCCCGGCTGCCTGGAGCCATCAACCTCTCGTTCGCCGACGGCCATGCCGGGATCGCGCCGCTGGAATCGCTCTGGGGTCTGACCTGGCACCGGAACTGGCAGGCCCCCGCCCAGCGTCCGCCCTGACCCTGGGTGTGATCGCGCCTGGGTCACCTCTCCAGGCCTCGGGGCGGATGCCATGTCTCGCGGTCGGGATCCTTTTCAGGGATCCCCTTTCCGTATATGTCCCCGGGGATGGATGTGTGGTGGGGACTTCCCGCGAGGATGATGCGGATGGCGACCGAGCCGCTCGGTTTCTGCTGGGTGTTGCTCGTGGTGCTGACGATCTGGCTCTGGAGACGCCGTGACCGAGGGCCCGCCTTTGCATCGGCGGTGATCGTGCTCCTCCTCAGCCTCTTTGGCGGAACCCCGCTCCCGTGGTGGTTGCTGTCGCGACTCGAGGCCCCCTACGTGGGACAGA
>CAZZKQ010000366.1:0-3984 GCA_964654875.1 uncultured Verrucomicrobiota bacterium
CCGTGTCTCCGCGTCTTCGCGTGAGTCCCCCTCCCTCTTCTCCGCGTTTCCATGCCCTCGTCCCTCACCGCCCTCGACGCCCTGATTGCCACTGCCGAGCGCACCAAGGCCTTGGCACCCGCGATCGATATGGCAGGAGTTGAACTCAAGGCGATCCTGGGTCGAGGCGGCAAGATTCTCACCGCGGGGAACGGGGGCAGCGCGGCGGACGCCCTCCACATGGCCGAGGAGCTCGTGGGACGCTATTGCAAGGAACGCCCCTCGATGGCCGCATTGAGTCTTTGCGCGGATCCGACCGCGCTGACCTGCATCGCCAACGACTACGGCTATGACCGTGTGTTTTCCCGTCAGATTGAAGGACTCGGACGTCCTGGGGATGCCTTGGTGGTGTTCACGACCAGCGGCAATTCCCCGAATTTGGTCGAGGCCCTCAAGACGGCTCGGGAAAAGGGTCTGATCACCTTCGCGGTCCTCGGCAAGGAGGGTGGCAAAGCGAAAGGCCTCGCGGATCACGAATTGATTGTGCCCAGCACCGACACCGCACGGGTTCAGGAAATCCACACGCTCATCCTGCATGCGTGGTTGGAGATCATCGAAGGCTAGGAACGACGGGACAGGGGACTCACGCCGCGAGCACAAAAAGGGACTCACGCAGTGACGCGGAGACACGGAGAAAAGACGGGAGAAGAAGATTTTGGAGGCAGGCAGAGATAACAATGCAGAGGAGCGTGGGGACGGTCTGATGCTTGCCCCGGCGGGTGCTGCGGTGCTCTGCGGCACTGGACGCGAGAGCATCCACGCCTTGATAGGGACCCGGTCTCTCAGGTCCCCACCTCATCCCGTTGCGCATTGCGGACGCCATGGGAGCTGCCGGTTTGCTCAAAACCCCTGAGGGTACTCAAAAGTCTGTCTGAACCCTCAGCTCTCAGCTCTCAGCCCTCAACGTTCCCCTCTCCATGCTCCACGGTCATCTCGACGAACCCGAATCCTACGCTGGCCTGATCGCCCATCCGGTCTGGAACCAGGTCTTCCAGTGGCTGCACCGGCTTCCAACCGACGCCGCCGTGGGACACCACGAAATCCTAGGCGAACAGATATACGTCTCCATCCAGGAATACGCCACCCTCGCCCGACACGAGGCCCGCTTCGAGAGCCATGAGCGCTACGTCGACCTCCAGTACACCCTCTCGGGACTCGAGGGCATCGATTGGGCCCCGCGGGGTTCGCTCCAGCCCGACGGTCCATTCGCGAACGATGTCCAGTTCTGGCTCCCCCCGTCAGAACCCGTCACCACGCTCTGCCAATCCCCCCGGCGTTTCGCCATCTTCTTCCCCGCCGATGCCCATCGACCCAAGGTCCGACTCGGCCCTCAGGATCCCGTGCGGAAACTCGTGGTGAAGATTGAGAAGGCCCTGTTGGCCTAGGTGGCACCAGGGTTGCTTTTTCGCACATATGCCAAAAAAGGCGCTTATCACCGGTGTCAGTGGTCAAGACGGTTCGTATCTCGTCGAGCTCCTGCTCGAAAAAGGCTACGAGGTCCATGGCATTGTCCGCCGGCAAAGCTCCACGATCCGACCCCGGTTGGATGCGGTCCAGGCCCGCAAGGACCTGCCGCTCGACAGGCTGGTGCTGCACTACGGTGACCTCGGAGATGGCGGTGGGTTGGTCCGCCTGGTCGACAAGGTCCAGCCGGACGAGGTCTACAACCTCGCGGCACAGAGCCATGTCCGGGTCAGCTTCGACACCCCGGAGTATACGAGCGACGTCACCGGCACGGGCTGCATACGTCTTCTCGAAGCCATTCGGGATGTTGGGATCAAGCCGCGGTTCTACCAGGCATCGTCTTCCGAGATGTACGGCAAGGTCCGGGCAGTGCCCCAGACCGAGGACACCCCTTTCCACCCCCGCAGCCCGTACGCCGTTGCGAAGGTCTTCGCATACTGGGCGACGGTAAACTATCGGGAGTCCTACGGCCTCCATGCCAGCAACGGCATCCTGTTCAACCACGAGTCGCCCCGCCGCGGTGAATCCTTCGTGACCCGCAAGATCACGTTGGCTGCGGCCCGGATCAAACTCGGCCTCCAGAAGCGTCTGGCCTTGGGCAATCTCGATTCGAAGCGCGACTGGGGCTACGCCAAGGAATACGTCGAGGCGATGTGGTTGATGCTCCAGCAACCCGAGGGCGATGACTACGTAATTGCGACGAATGAGACCCATACCATCGCCGAATGCCTCGATGTCGCGTTCGGAACGGTCGGGCTGAACTGGCGCGACCATGTCGATATCGATTCCCGATTCTTCCGCCCGGCCGAGGTGGATCTCTTGATCGGCGATCCTTCCAAGGCCAAGCGCAAGCTCGGTTGGGAACCCAAGACGAAGTTCAAGGCTCTCATCGAGCTGATGGTCGACTCCGACGTCCGCCTCCTGAAGGACCAGATGGCGGGTAAGGCGATACTGTCGTATTAGAAAGTTGAGAGCTGAGAGTTGAGGGTTCAGACAGGCCTCGCTCAGGTCTGAATCGGTGTGCGATGCAGAGCTTCGCGACGCCGTGCTTGGGAGCAGCTCCTAAGGGTACGCTGCCCGGTTGTGTCCTCCGATGACCTGAGTCTGCGCAGGATACTTCCGCCTTAATCCACCACTCCTCATCCTACTTCTGAGGTTAGGTCAATCGATATGGGCTGCCCGAGTTTCCAGGTGGTTTCCGCTATTCCTGACTGTCGTCTGAACCCTCAACTCTCAGCTCTCAGCTTCCCTTTTTTGATGGAAAATCTCAGGCCGCTGAGCATTCGACTCAGCTCTTGGGCAGTTTGAAGGAAAGTGCCGAGATCCGCTTGGTTCACCAAGCCTTGTCGATTTGCGACATGAGCCTGGGCTACGATTTCGTAGAGAGAGCCCGTAGAGATCTCGATGAATCGAGCGAAGTCGGCTGCAGAGAATCTTGAAGATCCCTCCGCGAGGTTCGAAACCAACGACACAGAGGCGCGTCGCATTTGAAGAGATAAACCAAAACGCTCCTCACTCGGAAACCTCTTGGTCATGGCGTAGACCCGGTCGGCGAAGTTGAGGCCTTTCTGCCACACCACCAGTTTCTCAAAATTAAACATCATCCAACGATAGAACCCCGACCTGACCTGCCTATCCCCAGATTTAGGGAGAAGATGAGAGGTGAGAGCTGAGGGTTCAGACAAGTGTTACCGGAGTATGGCACCTCTTACGAAAGTCCTCCCTGAATGTTTCCTCAATTGGGTCGGTGGTGCGGTGCTCAGTAATCCCTGGTTCGACAACGGCCGCCGTGAGTCGGTAACCTACACGCAAAGCTCTTCATCTAAGTCCGCCAAGCCTGGCAAATCCACCTCGTCAGCCGGGCACCTCTGACGTTTCAGTCATTCCTGGCCGCATGTCTGAACCCTCAGCTCTCAGCTCTCAGCTCTCGACCCCTTTGGTTCCCCCCCTCCCCCGGGCCTTCATCACCGGGTTCACCGGCCAGGACGGTTCCTACCTCGCCGAACTGCTCCTCACCAAGGGCTACGAGGTCCACGGACTCGTGCGGAGTCGCGAACGGTTCGAGGCCTCGCCGATCCGACACCTCGCCGATCGCCTCCATCTGCACGTTGGGGATCTCAGCAGTTCCGGACTGGGTGACATCATTCGGTCCGTCCAGCCCGATGAACTCTATCATCTCGCGGCCCAGACCCATGTTGCTGCCAGTGTTCAGGACCCGATTGCCACGCTGGATCACAACGTCCTTGGGACAGCCCGGTTGTTGAGTGCGTGCCGGAGTTGTCCGCGTCCGCCCAGAGTCTTCCACGCCAGCACCAGCCTGATCTTTGGACAGCCCGCAACCGCGCCGCAGGATGAATCAACCCCGTTCCGTCCGGTGAATCCCTACGGGGCTGCCAAGGCGTGCGCCACGGATCTCGTCCGGATCGCGCGGGATACCCAGGGCCTCTTTGCCGTCAACGGCATCTGCTACAACCACGAGTC
>CAZZKQ010000367.1:0-3957 GCA_964654875.1 uncultured Verrucomicrobiota bacterium
GGAGGTGGTTCCCCAGACCCAGCCCGATCTCTCCGGAGTCCGGACCGCCCTCGGGGGCGGTCCGACGCTCGTCCGGGAGGGGAAGGCCATGACGTGGTCGGGCTTCCAGCGCCGCCACCCGAGGTCCGCCATCGGCTGGGACGATCGGTGGTTGTACCTCGTCGAGGTCGACGGACGCCAAGGGGGGCTGTCGGTGGGGATGACCTTCCCGGAACTGGCCGCCTACCTGGTCCGCCTCGGATGTCGTGAGGCCGTCAATCTGGACGGCGGGGGATCCTCCACCCTCTGGGTGTTGGGTCGGGTCATGAACAGTCCTTCCGACGGGGTGGAGCGCCCGGTGGCCAACGGTCTGGTGGTGCTGCAGAAGGAGCGTCCTTCCGCGGAACGGGTCCGTTGATCCACGGATGCCGGAAAGGGCCGGACGCCCCGGTCGTCAGTGTCGGCTGACGGCGCGGTACACCCGGTCCGGGAACTGGGCGGCGGCGGAATCCTGGAGGTCGAGGGTGCCGTTCGGGCTCTGCGCGACACCCATGGCGAGGGGCTCCCACGTCACGGCTCCCGATCCCTGGAACCGGGCGGCCTCCAGTGCATACGTCACACCCGGCTCCCCGTGGATCCGCAGCACGAAGGCGCCGGTGTGCAGAAGACCCACGGGCTCAAGCCGGGGTGGGAGATCCGTGAGCGGGATGGCCGACACGCGGTAATCGTCGAACACCATGAAATTGTCCCCGGGTTTCCCCGGCATGAGGATCACCCAGGCCGGATCGATGTCCCCCACGGTCAGGGCTTCGCCGATCGACGTGATCGGAAGTGCGGTGACGATGGCCTGGCCGTTGATGCGCGCGGTCCATTGGTTGCGCTGCAGGTTGAGGTCGATCTCGAGGTCGTAGGCCTGGCCTGGCTCGAACGAGAATCCGGTCGGAACGATCGGTGGCGGCGTCTGGCCCTTGGCGTCGTCGAGGATGTAGTTCACCGACAGCGTTTCGTTGTCGAAGTCGAGGCTCAGGAACCGGTGCTCGGTGAGGCTGTAGACGCTCCACCGGAAGCTGTCGAAGAACGGGGCGGCCTCGGTGGAGTCCTCGATCTGGAAGGCGACCTGGAACCGGACCAGGGGCAACGGGGTCGAGGTGGGCTTGAACTGGACCGGCTTCCACAGGCTGAAGTCGGCCGTGGTGGCCGGCGCCGTGTAGCCGATGTAGGCGTATTGACCGCTGAAACCCGCCAGCGGCTGGGCCAGGACCCCATTCCCACCCGGATCCGTCGCCGTGCCCGCGAGGTCGCCCGCGAATCCGACCCAGCCTCCCTGGCCGATCAGGTCCTGGTCGGCCTTGAAACCCTCGAACGCCTCAAACCCCGTCTCGTAGAGGATCCGGGTCTGGCCCCGCACCGGGAGGTCGCAGGCCGACGCCACTGCGAGTGCGAGAACGAGGACGGTTCCCGGGTGGATGAAGGGTCCAGGAAGACCGGAGGACCGTGGGGATCCTGAGGGAGCGGCGGATCGGGGCATCGGTCGACGCGATGGGATTCAGCGATCGCCAACCCGGTCCCGATCAGAGGCTGTTCGGGCGTGCGAGACTGGGACGTCCCACCGCCCCCCCGTTCTGCATCATCGGCCCCGCACCGCGGCCGATCGGCATCGACGGGTTGAAGGTGGGCGCCTGCTTGGTGACGGTCTCCTGCATCGGTCGCACGGCCGACGGCACAGACTGCCGCTGGGAATATCCGGTGTTGAAGGAGGGCGTGGAATTCTGGAACGGCTGCGGGGTCTGGCGCGGCGTGACGAAGCTTCGGGTGGGGTTCGCTGTCGTCGGCATCGTCGGTGTCACGATCGACGGGGCGGGGCGGACGGGCAGGGTCGACGGTGTGGTCAGCCCAGGGGTCGTCACGGGTGTGGCATTGGCCCGGGGTTGCACCCGGATTCCGGTGGACGCTCCGGGCCAGTTCGCGGCGGAGGACGGGGTCTGCCGGACCGGAGCGGTTGCGGGTTGTCCGGGATACTGGACGGCGGGACGAACGGGGCTGGACCGGGCGATGGTCGTGCCGGGAGCCACCGTGCTGGCGGGCCTGCTGCCGCCGACCGTGCGGATCGGGGTGTCGGTCGGGGCTGCCGGGCGCGTGGCCAGCCTTCCGGAGGAGGCCACTCCTGGCGTGGTCGCTGTCTTGGGGCGGTCACCCAGCAGCTGGATGGGCGACGGCGTCAGGTTCATGCCGGGGGCGGTCGGGGTCGTGCCGGCCGTTGTGGCGGCGCCCGGTCGTCTCGGAAGACTCGAGCTCCCCCCGCCCTGGATCGTCGTCCGGGTGGAGCCGGGACGGGACAGGTCCCGCGACACCGTCACTGCGCCCTTGTTCGCGAGGTCCTGCCCGATGTTGGGCCTGTAGACCGCAAGGCGTCCCTGGTCCGGACTCGATCGTGGGCCGACGGACCTGCCGGCCTGGCTGGGGGTGGCGACATCGGCGAGGGCCACCTTGCGGATCTCGCTTCGGGTGTGCTGGGTGATCGTGGTCGGGGCGATGCCACCATTCACCACCGTGTTGTTGTTCCCGGTCACGTAGTTGTTGATGACCGTGCTGTTCTGGTAGATCTGATTCACCTGGGACCTCGGGACGCCGTAGGTCCAGCAGTTGGCCGCGGTGAAGCAGGAGGCCGGGGTCCAGCAGTAGTCCGCGGCACCGAAGCCGAAGCTGAATCCGACGCTGATCCCGGATCCGGACCAGGTGAGACCCACACCGGTCGAGAACCCGCAACCCGGGGGCAGGGGGGCCCAGCCGCAGTACCCCCCGCCGTATCGGAAGGTCACCCACGAGGGGGCCCAGGTGGAGCCCGGCACCCAGCACCATCCGAAGCTCGGAGCCTGGACCCAGGAGCCGTAGTGGAAGGGCGCCCAACCCCATGAGTAGGAGGAGTTCCAGTACCAGCCCGCATCGGTCCAGGCCCAGCAGCCATTGTTCCAGTACGGACGCCATCCCGGGGTGGCCACCGCGCAGGCGGGCTGCCAGACGTAGCCGTAGGTCGGCACGGTGACCCACGATCCGTATGGGGCGAGGGAGTTGTAGAAGATGTTGTAGTTGTTGACCTGCGTGGCCGGCTCCGGGGCGCTGGCGGCAACGGCGGGGCCGATCTGCGGGGCGGGCACCGGCTGAGGCCCCCCGGGGTAGACGGTCGGCGCCGCGGGCTCAGATGCTGTCGGGGCGGTCGGTGCCGGTTTTGGAGCCGGCGTTTCGGGGGCCGGCGGCGGGGCGCTGGATGCCAGCAGCTGCTCCCGGGAAAGAAGAGCGTCCAGGACCGTCTCGGAGAGTCCGACGTCCCGCAGATAGACGACCTGGTCGGCCTTCAGATGGAAGGGCTCCGTGAGGTTCGCAATGAACTGCTGGATGGTGGAGTCGCCCATCCGCGCGTGGGCGAGTCGGACCACCTCACGAGCGGGCTCCGGGAGGTCCTCGGGGAATTCCGTCACCGGGGTCGGCGAGGCGGCGGCCTGGACCACATTTGTCGCCGGGATGGTGTTGGTGGTGGAGGTGGCTGCGGCGGCAGGTGGCGTTTCGGGCTCTCCCTGGAGACTGCAGCCCACAAAGGGGACGAGGAGTACGACAAGGACGAGGAGAGGTTTCATGGGAGAGGGGGCAAACCGCCGGGAAAGAGGGGTATCCCGGAGCGAGGGTGGGATCAAGCGGTTCACCGTTGGGATCGCCGATCGGGTGGATCTGGCGTTCCCGGGCAGTCAGACGCCGAGGTGCGTGCCGTATTCAGTGGCCGGTCAGGCAGGGGGTTTCGGGTGGGTTCCAGGCGCGGAATCAGAGCCTTCCAGGGTCGTCCCGTTGCCAACCCCGTGGGATTGTGTCATGGGACTCTCCATGGCGAATCCCCCCGAGCGGCCCCCGACCCTCGTTCCCGAGGTCCTGCCGCCGGAGGCTTCCCGCTCCGCGGTGCCTCCGTTGGCCCGGGACACTGCCAGGGGT
>CAZZKQ010000368.1:0-3953 GCA_964654875.1 uncultured Verrucomicrobiota bacterium
CTGGGTCCGCTCGCGGGCCGCAAGGGCCCAGTCGAAGGGCGGAAGCTGCTTCTGGAGCGCAGCGATGCGGTCGGACAGCGACTTCCGGGTCGCCTCGTCGGTGGCCGCGGCCTTCTGGGCCTCGAGGGCCTCCTGCTGGCGTCTCTGGTCGGCCTGCCAGGCAGCGATCTGTTCCGGTCCGGCGAGCGGTGCGAACAGCGGGGAGTCCAGTCCGTGGGTCCTCGCCTCGACGATACGGAGGGGACGGAACACGGAGAGGAGCGAGTAGTAGTCCTCCTGTGGGATGGGATCGAACTTGTGGTCATGACACCGCGCACAGCCGACGGTCAGACCCAGGAACGCCGCACTGCTGGTGCTCACCATGTCGTCCAGCTCGTCAAACTCGGCCTGCAGTCTGTCGTCCGGCTCATCGTCGTGGACACCCAGCCGGAGGAACCCGGTCGCGATGACGCCATCCTGCCAGGCCTGTCCGACGGATCCATCGGCCTCGCGGAGTTCGTCGCCGATCTCATCCCCGGCGAGCTGTTCGCGGATGAACCGGTCATAGGGCGTGTCCTGGTTGAAGGCGCGGATGACGTAGTCACGGTAGCGCCATGACTGGGCCTTCTCGGCATCCCGTTCATAGCCGTTGCTCTGGGCGAACCGGGCGACATCGAGCCAGTGGCGTCCCCAGCGTTCCCCGTAGCTCGGGCTGGCCAGCAGGGCATCGATCTCACGATCCCATGCGGCGGGGGATGGGTCGCGTTCGAACCGGGCGACCGCCTCGGCGGTCGGTGGAAGTCCGACCAGGTCGAACCAGAGACGTCGGATCAGCTCGGCCGGCCGGGCCTCGGGGTTCGGGGTCAGACCCTGGATGCCGAGGCGCGCTCGGATGAAGGCATCGATCGGATTCGACGGTTTCGGGCCCTTTGTGATCGGGACGGCGATGGATCTCACGGACTCGAACGCCCACCAGTTGGTGGCGCCCTCGGATGCCGTGGTGCGTTGGGCGATGGGGCTCCGGTGTGCGCAAAGGAGTGCCGCGAGGATCATGGCCCAGAGCCCTGTTCCGCATCCCGTTGCGGGACAGGGTCGGAGAGAGTTTCCCGATGTGGATGGCGCGCGCATCGAACTTCGGAAACATGGCCCGATCCGTGCGATACCTCAACGTCGGTCCTGACCCTCGAAGAAGCGCGGTGGGGAGGGAAGTCACACGGGGACGGGGAGACGGGCAGGAAGACGAAGAGGTATGGTGGGAAAAGAAGCAGGGGAACGAGGTGGGGCAGGGCTCCTCCTGGCCGGACGCCGAAGGCGTCGAAGGGTGGGTGAGGCAGTGCCCTGCATCACTGGGTGCGGGAGGGCCCATCTCCGGTCGGGACCGGTCCCTCAGGTCCCCATCTCGATCGGTCACTCAACTCTCAACCCTCAACTCATTCCCAGCACATCGAGCTGGGGCCGTGGCGGAGCACAGCCCTGCCTTGATTGTTCCCTGCTCTCCGCCTCCGCGTCACCGTGCGGGTCCCCGTCTTCCGCTCCGCGTTTCCACCGACCCGGTCGGATCTATTTCCCGGCCGGTTTCTGCTGCGCCAGCGCCTTTTCCCGGCCCCGGACCATCCAGTCCCAGAACGCCTTGCGCCACCGGGCGACCCGCTGCTTCTCGGCATCGGACTCCGCCAGCACCTCCGCCTTCTGGATCAGCCGCCCCAGTTCCTCCATCCGTTCCGCGGTGCCGAGCCGTTCCCAGGCCACCTTCTTCCAGTCGATCCCCCCGGTGCGCAGATACGGGGCCGGATAGTTCTTCGGATCGCAGGCGATCTCCTCCAGTCGCCGGTAGAAACGGTTCATCGGCTTTCCGGCGCGGCCGAAATACAGGCGGAAGAACTCATCGATCGTCCCGTCCACGTCTGTCGTGGAATCGTCCCACACCTTCGTCATCACGTACTGCTCGAGCTGGTCCTGCTCCCCGCACTCGAAGATCCCGTGGATGCCGTCCTGGATGAACCTCCGCATGGCCTTCGCGGTATCGTGCACCATGACGTGCGGGAAGCACCCGAAGCCGTCGATGAGCGCCGGTTCCATCGGATGATGGTAGTAGACCCACAGGAACATCGGGGCATTCGTCCTGCGCCGCCACGCCTCGTAGAAGTCCAGGTCATTGGCCGTCATCCCGGGATGGACCGGGTAGTAGCACGTATGCAGGCAGGGGGAGACGGAGACGTTCGGCTCGATGTCGAAGCTGGGCGGCAGCGCATACGACCAGTAGGCGAGGGTGGCGATGTACTTGTCGGGGTGGGTCTTCCGCACCTCCCGGGCGATGGCGTTCACGAAGGAGAACCAGTAGTCGCTGATCACGCCGTCGCTGAAGAACCCGGTCTTGCGTCCCTCGCCCGGTTTCCGGGCCACCTTGCAGGCGTCGCAGTTGCAAAGGTGCATCGTGTCGTCCGGCACGACAGCGAAGTAGTCCCCCAGCGCCTTCCAGCCTTCCGGGAGCTGTCCCTTGCCGTCGAAGTAGTCCCGGGCCGTCTGGGCCACTTCCTCCACCAGCCTTGGACTCGTGTAGCAGAGCTGGCCGACGTGGGTGCCGGCGTTCTTCGGCTGGTAGTCGGGATGGTGGAACCGGCCCTTGATGGTGCGGGGATAGAAGGTGTGGTTCGCCGACCAGGGTTCTCCGCCCTGGCGGGTGCGACGCCAGTGTAGATGGACTTGATCCCGGGTGAACGGTCCCCACTGGTTCTGCAGGAACGGCCAGCTGCCGCTGGGCAGGGCGCTCCGGTGCTTCAAGGCGGGGGACCGGCGGAGATCGGAGCCCTTCACCGACAGGCTGGGCTCCGTGGGGACGATGACGTTCAGGGGCGCGGGTCCGTACCAGCGGACGCCGCAGTGGCGTTCGAGGAAGTCGTAGGTGGCCAGACAGGTGCCCTGGTCGTCGTAGAGTCCCGGCAGTTCCAGAGGCGGCTTGCCGTCGGCCGGCAGACCCAGCGCGGTGGCGTAGTGGATCCGGTGGCGGGTCTCGTCGAGATTCTCACCGGTCATGGGCCGTCCCTCCACCTTCCGGTTGGCCTCGGTGTCCTCCCAATCGCGTCCGATCAGCACCACCGTCTGCGGACGGAAGGCGATGAGGTAGTGCTGCGGTTTGAAATCCGTTCCGCGCAACCCAAGCTCCCGGGTCTGGACACTCTCGCCGACCAGGATGCGTGCGCCGTCGACTGGGGTGTCGTCCGACACGATCGGAAGGGTGGCTCCCGAGATCCTTTGGACATGCGACTGGATCTCCAGCGCGGCCAGGCGGGCCGACGGCGAGGGCCTTGCGGCGGTCACGATGGACGCCAGCGGTTTGCCGTCGCGGGTCAGGCGGACACGCGTATCGGCCAGCGTGACCGAGTGCAGGGCGAAAAGCCCCACCATCAGCAGGCCGCGGCAGGCGAGGATTCGGGTCAGCATCAGGTGTCGGAAGAGGTTCATGGTCACGACGGGGTTGCGGAAGACTACCAAGGTCGGAAGGGCGGGGAAGCGTGTTCCCCGAAGCACGGGCGGAGCACCTCGGGATTCCTCGAGATGATTTCCCGGTCGAAGTCCGCGAGGCCACCGGTACCTTCCCGGCATGGTTCGATGGGAACAGTCGGGGTCCGCAGGACGCCCTTGGTTTCGAGCGACGATCGGGTCCTGCATGGCGTGGGCGGTGGCGTTGGGAATCGTGTTGATGACGCGGCTGCTGGCGCAGGAGAGCCTGGAACTGACCGCGACCCCGGATGGCGCACAAGGCATCCGGGTGAGCAGCGTCGGCGGCAGGGACACCCTGCAGCTCCTCGAACGCAGCCGGGACCTCCGTGCCTGGAGCGAGGCGGCACGTGCCGTGCAGGGCTTCGAGGGGTTTGCGGTGTCGGGATCCGATGCCGCAGCGGAGTTCTTCCGGGTCCGTTCCCGTCCCGTGGAGGCTTCGGATGATTGGGCCAATCAGGTCCGGATCCCGGACG
>CAZZKQ010000369.1:0-3950 GCA_964654875.1 uncultured Verrucomicrobiota bacterium
CGAACGCCTGCATGCCCCACTTGAGGAACTGGTAGCGTTCCCGGTTCCGGCTGAACTCGAGGTCCAGGTTCTTCTGCATCGCCGCGGGATCCCCGGCGAAGTCGACCTGCACGGAGTGGTCGACGACGAGATCGACCGGCACCAGCGGCTCGATGATCTTGGGGTTCTTGCCGAGCTTGGCGACAGCCGAGCGCATCGCGGCGAGGTCGACCAGCAACGGGACACCGGTGAAGTCCTGCAGCACGATGCGGGCAACCACGAACGGGATCTCCGCCGTGCGCGCCGCGTTGGGCGTCCACGCGGCGAGCTCACGCACGTTGGCCTCGGACACCTTCTTCCCGTCGACGTTGCGCAGGACGGATTCGAGGACGATCCGGATCGAGACCGGGAGCCTGGAGATCGGGCCCAGACCCGCCGCCTCGAGGGCCGGGAGGGAGTACAGTTGGCCCCTCTGGCCATTGCCGAGATCGAAGCTCTTGAGGGAGTTGAACAGGTTGTGCGGCGTGCTCATGCAGGTTCTGGTAAAACGGCGTAAAACCGTGACAGAAACAGTGGAGGAGGATCGCGCGGAGCGTCAAGGAACTGCACCTTCGGAGCACGGCACGGAACCGACGGAAGGCTTTATGCCCCGGCCCACCCCTTCTAATGTCCTCCCGTGATTCCCCGCCCGCTCCGACGCCCCCTTCTCCTGCTGTCCATGCTTCGGGTGATGCTGGGAGGGGCCCTCGGCGCCGACCCGGGACGCCCACCCCAAATCGACCTGCCCCGGACCCCGGGAAGCTGGATCGTGGTGGACCGCGAGCCCGGCCAGTACCTCGGCCATCCGACCACCGTCCTGCTGGAGGATGGCAGGACCCTCCTCTGCGTGTATCCGAAGGGACATGGAAAGGGTCCGATCCAGCTCCAGCGGAGCCCGGATGGGGGAAAGACCTGGAGCGGACGCCTGCCCGTGCCGGAGAACTGGTCGACCTCCCAGGAGACCCCGACCATTCATCGGGTCGTCGATGCCTCCGGTCGGAAACGGCTGCTGCTCTGGTCGGGACTCCATCCCGCACGGACCTCGATCTCGGAAGACGACGGGGCCACGTGGTCGCCGCTCAAGCCGGCGGGCGACTGGGGCGGGATCGTGGTGATGTCGAGCCTCGCCGGGGTCCGGGACCGTCCCGGACACTACCTCGCCTGGTTCCACGACGACGGTCGGTTCTTCCGGAAGGAGTCCCAGCCGGCGAAGCCCCCGGTGTTCCGGCTGTTCCAGGTGGAGTCGACCGACGGCGGCCTGACCTGGGGACAGCCCCGGGAACTGTTCGCCTCGGCGGACGTCCACCTGTGCGAACCCGGATGGGTGCGGTCGCCCGACGGCACCGAGATCGCCCTGCTGCTCCGGGAGAATCGGCGGGCCAAGCGGTCGCACGTGATGTTCTCGCGGGACGAGGGACGGACCTGGACCCCTCCCCGCGAACTGCCGGCCTCCCTGTGCGGGGATCGTCACGTGACCCGGTATGGACCCGACGGACGCCTGTGGGTGTCCTTCCGCGACACGGCGAAGGAGTCGCCCACAGCCGGGGACTGGATCGGATGGGTGGGACGCTACGAAGACCTGAAGTCCCCGACCGAGGCAACCCGGACGTTCCGGGTCCGCCTGGGTGACAACCATCATGCGTGGGACTGCGCCTATCCAGGAGTCGAGGTGCTTCCCGACGGGACGTTCGTGGTCACGACCTACGGGCACTGGGAGCCGGGACAGCCGCCGTTCGTCGTGTGCCGCCGGTTCACCCTCGGGGAGCTGGACGACCTGGTGTCGGGGCAGACCCGGACCGGTTCGAAGTAGTCGGAGTGTCCGGATCTGAAGCCCAGGGATCCTTCGAGACGGACTGCGGTTGCACCCCGTGTCTGCGGGTGGGCACTCACGCGCCCAGTGCCGCAGGGCACCGCGGCACCCACCGGCCCCGGGATCGTCTCCTCGTGGCCACGACCGCGCGCCGAGCTCTTCCGGTGACTTCGATACCCGGGGCGATGTAGGCTGGCCGGGTTGCGATCCGATGTGGACCCTTCATAGCTATCTGGTCAGACAGGTCCTGGCGACCTGCCTGCTGACGGTCGCCACGTTCACGGGGATCCTTCTCCTCGGGAATGTCCTGCGCGACGTGTTCGACATGGTGGCCTCGGGACGGGTCGACGCCCGGACGGCACTGGAGGCGATCCTGCTGCTGATCCCGTACGCCCTGGCGTTCGCCCTGCCGATCGGGATGCTCACCGGTTCCCTGCTGGTGTTCAGCCGTCTGAGTGTGGACCAGGAGCTGACGGCCATCCGGGCGGGTGGCATCAGCATCGTGGCCGCCGTGGCCCCGATCCTCCTGCTGGCCGCGGTGATGACCGGACTGAACGCATGGCTCAACATGGTGGTGGGGCCGAACTGCAAGCAGGCCTTCCGGCGCCTCCACGTCGAGGTCGCCCGGCGCGGAGCCACCTCGTTCATCGGGGAAGGACGCTACGTTCAGCTGGGAAACCTCACGCTGTATGCCCGCGAGGTTCGGGGGAACCGGCTGCGGGATGTCCTGATCTACGGGACCACCAACGCCCCCGCCGAGACCGTCGGTGCCGCTCCGAAGGCGATCCGCAACCTCGACGTCTGGGCTCCGGAGGGCGAGGTCCTGATGGGCACCAACGGCCTGCCCTCGGCCATCCGACTCCTCCGCCTCCAGGGTCTGTTCCTGACCACCGACGGCTGGCAGTCGCACTTCAACGCGGAGCACATCGAACCCATCCGAACCCTCGAGTCGGGCGGAGCATGGAAGCCGGGGTTGACGATCATGAGCTTCCGGGAGCTCCTCGACGAGCTGGCGCTGCGACGTGAGGGCGGGTCGGCGGTCTCGCCGGTACGGGTCCAGATCCACAAGCAGCTCGCATTCTCCTTCTCCTGCGTGGCCTTCACCCTGATCGGCATCCCGCTCGGGATCCGGGTCCAGCGCCGCGAGACGAACATCGGCGTCGCGGTCGCCCTCGCCCTGCTCGCCGTCTACTACAGCTTCTTCATCCTCGGCCACTCGCTCGACACCCGGGCCCACCTGCATCCGCACCTGCTGTTCTGGGTGCCGAACTTCGCGTTCATCGCCATCGGGATCCTCCTCCTCCGTCGGGCCGAGAAACCCGCCTGACTCCCACCCCCGGTGCGGTGCGACCGCCACCCGTCCCGGCTCAGCCCCGGAACCCGCTGGCCTGGCGGCCCCGGACCGTCATCTCCCCACGCACCAGCGCGCCGATGGCCGCCGGATACAGCTGCCGCTCCGCCTCCTGGATCCGTGCATGGAGGCTCTCGGCGGTGTCGCCATCCAGCACCGGCACCGCCCGCTGCGCGAGGATCGGCCCGGTGTCGATGCCCTGGTCCACCAGGTGGACCGTGCAGCCGGTGACCTTGACGCCGTAGTCGAGCGCCTGCCTCCACGCGGCCAGGCCAGGAAAGGAGGGCAGCAACGAAGGGTGGATGTTCACGACCCGGCCCTCGAACGAGCGGAGCAGCCCCCCCTTGAGGATGCGCATGAACCCCGCCAGCACGATCAGGTCGACCCCATGGTCCAGCAGTGTCTGCCGGTAGCGGTGCTCGGCGTCCTCGTCGAGCTTGGTCCGGAACCCGCCGGGATGCACATGCAGGGCGGACAGGCCCCGTTCGGCGGCATGGCGCAGGATCCCGGCGTCGGGAACGTCGCTGATCACGACCGCCACCTCCGCCGGCAGGGTGCCTGCGGCGATGGCGTCGGCGATCGCCACGAAATTGGATCCCTTGCCGGACCCCAGCACGCCGAGTCTCCGGATACCCGAACCGTTCATGCGATTCATCGTATCGAAACCCCCTTCCTCGGAGAAGCACGACGGCGGGATGCGATTCCCGCTCGTGTCACCGGCGCGTCCCAGACACCCTGACCCCATGTTGGTTACCAAGCTCATCCCCGCAC
>CAZZKQ010000370.1:0-3942 GCA_964654875.1 uncultured Verrucomicrobiota bacterium
GGGATCACCACCATGGCGTCGGGCGGATTCGAACCGCTCGCGAAGGGCAGGTTCATCGACCGGAACCCATGCTGCTGGACCCCGTCCCTCAGCTGGAGTCCACCCGGCAGCTCCGTCGTCATGACCTGTGGGGCATATTGGCTGGTCATGACGTGCACCTCATGGACCGCAGGGTCGAGGCAGTCCAGGAGCCGCTGGGCATAGATCGACCCGCTGGCTCCGGTGATGGCAACAAGGACGCGCACGGGGCGACTATGCCCTTGATTCCCCGCAAAGACCAACCGGTCCCCGCACCCACGACGTCGGAGCCATCCCGGAAGGGGAACATCACGGTGCCGGACGGTTGCCGGGGCCATGCTGTCCGCCTAGTCTGGGCCCATGCCTCGTTGGACCCTCTGGATCGCCAGCCTGACACTCGCCAGCCTGACACTCGCCACCGCGATCTCCGTCTCCGCAGCGGACACACTCTACCAGCAGGATTTCACCGGTCTGAAGGGTCCAGAGCTGCCCGACGAATTCCTCGTGCTCGATGGCTCCTTCAGCATCAGGGACGAGGCTGGCAACCGCTTTGCCGAGCTGCCCGGGGCCCCGCTCGAATCCTACGGATTCCTGTTCGGCCCCAACGAGGCGTCCGGCGTCGAGGCGGGGGCTCGCATCTTCGGAACGAAAAGCGGGCGCAAGCAGCCCACATTCAGTCTCGGTTTGAATGGGGCGAGTGGATATCGGCTCCAGGTCGCCCCGGCCAAGGACACGATCGAGCTGGTCCGCGGTGACAGCATCGTGGCCTCGGCTCCATTCCAGTGGAAATCCGGCCAATGGACCCAGGTCCGGATCCGGGTCCGGAAGGTTTCCGAATCAGAGCATCGGGTGGAAGGCCGGGTCTGGCTGGATGGAAGCCCCGAACCCGTCGATCCGATGATCACCTTCACCGAAACCAAGCTCCAACCCTCGGGCAAGGCATCGGTCTGGGGCATGCCGTTCTCCGGGACCCCGGTTCGGTTCGACGACTTGAAGGTCACGCGGCTGTCGAACTGATGCCAGGCAGGCCGGCACCCCCCGCACTGGGGGAACGGACCACGGAATCCCAGGCCTGCGAGGGAATCCACAACCCCGCCTGCCAGGCGGACCCTTGCCGGGTCACATCTCCTCGAGACCGAACTCGTGGAGTCGCCGATGGAGGGTCCGTCGGCTGATGCCCAGCTGCTTCGCGGCGAGGGTCCGGTTGCCCCCCGTCTCCTGGAGGGCATGGATCAACAGCTGCTTTTCCGCGTCCTTCATGGAGAGCTTCCCCGTGGCCAACTGCTCCCGGGTGGCCTGTTCGGTATAGACCGACTGGGGCGTCCGGACCGGCTGCGGGAGATCCCGACCCAGGATCTGATCGCCACGGCAGAGGACCACGGCGTGTTCGATGGCGGCGCGGAGTTCACGGACGTTGCCCGGCCAGTGGTACTTGAGCATCAGCTCGAGGGCCTCGGTGCTGATCGACGTGACCGGCTTGTCATTGTCGGCCGCAAACTCCTTCAGGAACGCAGCCGCGAGGGCCGGGATGTCGAGGGCACGGGACCGGAGGGGTGGCAATTGGATGGGGACGACCGCGAGGCGATAGTAGAGGTCCTCACGGAACTTCCCCTCCTTCACGAGAGTCATGAGGTCCTTGTTCGTCGCGGTCAGGAGACGGACATCCGCCGTCAGCGTCTTGCTGGATCCCAGGCGCTCGAAGGTCCGTTCGCCCAGGAACCGGAGCAGCTTCACCTGCGTGGTCGCATCGATCTCGCCGATCTCGTCGAGGAACAGCGTCCCTCCCTGGGCCTGCTCGATGCGTCCGATGCGGCGCTCATGGGCCCCGGTGTAGGCACCCCGCTCGGCCCCGAACAGCTCGCTCTCGAGGAGCGTGGAGGGCAGGGCCGCGCAGTTGACGGTGACCATCGGCCCCTTGGCACGGGTGCTGTTCTGGTGGATGGCCTTGGCCACGAGTTCCTTGCCGGTGCCGCTCTCTCCCGTGATCAGGACGGTCGCCTTGGTCGGAGCCACGGCCCGGATGGTCTCGAAGACCTCCTTCATGGACGGGGCCTCCCCGATGATGTTCTCGACGCCAAACCGCTTCTCCAGGCGCTGGTGGAGCTGACGGTTCTCCGACTCGAGGCTCTGCCGCTGCAACGCACGCCGGATGCGGAGCTCCAGCTCGTCGATCTGCAGCTTGCCCTTGGATATGTAGTCGTCGGCCCCCTCCTTCATGGCCTGGACCGCGACATCCTCCGAACCGTAGGCGGTCATCAGGATGCAGACCGGGGGGTGTTCGAGGGACTTGGCGCGCCGGATCAGCTTCAGTCCATCCTCACCCGCCATGCGCAGGTCGGTGAGCATGACCGCGAAGGATTCCTCCTCGAGCAGCTGCCAGGCCCGTGCGGCATCCTCGGCGACGTAGACGTCGAACTTGTCCTCGAAGGCCGCCCTGAGTCCTTCGCGGGTGGTCTTCTCGTCGTCGACGATCAACAGGGAGGGGGTGCTGGGCGTGCTCATTCCGGGAACGGTGTCCGAGGTCGACAAGGACTAGTCTGAAATCCCGTCGCCCTCAACCCCTCATCCGGCAACACGAGGTGGCCGTGTTCGGACCCACACCCTGCCATGCGGTCCGACGCTCCACTCGCCCCATCATCCGAAGCCTCCTCGTGGTCCCACTTTTTGATTCATTCAGCCGGTCGGGTCGGTGACCGTCACGTCATGTCCTCCGAAGCCAATCCTCCCTTCCCGAAACGTCTCGGTTGCATCGACGTCTACCGCGGGTTCGTGATGTTCCTGATGATGGGCGAGCTGTTCCGGTTCTGCGCCGTGGCCAGCAACCTCCGGTCGGCCGGCCAGCCCAGCGGGTTCTGGGACACCCTCTGCCACCACCAGGAACACGTCGAATGGGTCGGCTGCGTCCTGCATGACCTCATCCAACCATCGTTCTCCTTCCTCGTCGGGGTCGCCCTGCCCTTCTCCATCGCCTCGCGGATCGCGCGCGGACAGTCCCGGGTCGGGATGTGGTTCCACGCCCTGTGGCGGACCGTGATCCTGGTCCTGCTGGGGGTCTTCCTCAGATCGACGGGCGCCTCGCAGACCAACTGGACCCTCGAGGACACGCTCTCCCAGATCGGCCTCGGATATCCATTCCTGTTCGCCCTCGGGATGATGTCACGCCGGATCCAGTGGGGCGCACTGGCCGTCCTCCTGGTGGGCTACTGGGCCGCCTTTGCCGTCTACACTCCGGGCCACGGATTCGACTTCAGCGCGGTCGGAGTCCCATCCGACTGGCTCCAGAAACATGGACACTCCGGGTTCGCCGAGCACTGGCAGAAGAACGCCAACCTCGCGTGGGCCGCGGATCGCGAGATCCTGAACTGGTTCCCACGTGCCAAGGAGTGGGCCTACAACGGTGGCGGCTACGCCACCCTGAGCTTCATCCCGACCCTCGGCACCATGCTCCTCGGGGTTCTCGCCGGCGACGTCCTCCGGAACTCGCCCTCCCACCTCCGACGGATGATCTGGCTGCTGATCGCCGGTATCGCCGGACTCTCCTTGGGCTGGCTGCTGAACCAGCTCGGCATCTGCCCGATTGTGAAGCGGATCTGGACCCCCAGCTGGGTCCTCTTCAGTGGCGGCTGGTGCTTCCTCCTGATGGCGGCGTTCTACGCCCTCATCGAGATGCTGCACCTGGCGCGCGCGCTGTTTCCCCTCCAGGTCATCGGCATGAACTCGATCGCGGCCTACTGCATCGCCCACCTCTTCGACGGGTTCATCGCCAAGAATCTGAAGACCCATCTGGGCCAGCAGGCGTTCCAGTTCCTGGGCGCGGCCTACGAACCGTTCCTCCATGGGGCCGCCACATTCGCAGTGCTCTGGCTGATCCTCCTCTGGATGTACCGGCAACGGTTGTTCCTCAGGATCTGAACTGCAGTGTGA
>CAZZKQ010000371.1:0-3935 GCA_964654875.1 uncultured Verrucomicrobiota bacterium
ATGAAGACTCGGCTGGCCCCGCTGTTCGCGGGACGTCCGGAGGATACGACCGAGGAGAATCTCCAGGCCCGGCTCCGTGGCGTGACGCTGATGGCGATGTCGAACAAGTTCGGCTCGCTGCTGCTCACGACCGGCAACAAGTCCGAACTCGCGGTCGGCTACTGCACGCTCTACGGCGACATGTGCGGCGGGCTCGCCGTGATCAGCGACGTCCCGAAGACCCTCGTCTATCGGCTCGCGCACTGGATCAACGAGGATGCCTTGCGTCGGACCGGAGGACTCCTGATCCCCGAATCCAGCATCACAAAGCCTCCGTCGGCAGAACTCCGTCCGAACCAGACGGACCAGGACAGCCTGCCGCCGTATGATGTTCTCGACGCGATACTTGAAGGCTATGTGGTCGAGGACCGATCGGCGGAGGATCTCATCGGGTCGGGCCTCGACGCCGCGGTGGTCCGACGGGTGGCTCGCCTGATCGATGGCTCCGAATACAAGCGGCGTCAGGCGGCGCCCGGACTGAAGGTCACTTCCCGCGCCTTCGGCGTTGGCCGCCGCATGCCGATCGCCCAGCGATGGAGGGGTTGAGACCGGGGAACTGGCACGTCGGCCACCGGCGACTGGCACCGCATGATGTAGGCAGCTGCCTCCGCACACGCGGGGTCCACCCTCCGGCCCCCTTCCTGCCCCCTTCCTGCTGCCCCCTTCCTGCTTGGCCTCACGGCGGGATTCCGTATGCTCCACGGATGGCCAAGATCATTTTGGTGGATGATGAGCTGACCATGGTCCAGATGGTCGCGGAGGTTCTGCGGGCGGATGGGCATCAGGTCCTTCCGTTCACCAGCGACGCCGGGGTGATCGAGGCGATCGCCACCCAACAGCCGGACCTCGTCATCACCGACCTGTATCTGGACAAGACTCGGCCCACCGGACATGCCGTCCTCGAGAAGGCGCGCGCGCTGCAGCCGCCACCGACCGTGATCATCATCAGCGGTCTCGGTACCGTCGAGGACGCGGTCAAGGCCATGAAGGTCGGGGCCTTCGACTTCCTTCGGAAGCCGTTCAGCCTCGACGACCTCAAGCTCTGTGTCGGACGAGCCCTCAACTACAGGGAGGCCGTCACCGAAAACACCCAGCTGCGCAAGGAGCTCAAGCGCCAGTACAGTTTCAACCAGATCGTGGGCGCGAACGCCGCGATGCAGGGTGTCTTCCGCATCGTGGAACGTGTGGCCGACACCGACACGACGGTGCTGATCCTCGGCGAGAGCGGCACGGGCAAGGAGCTCGTGGCACGGGCCCTGCACTACAATTCCAGCCGGTCACGGAGCCCGTTTGTCCCTCTCAACTGCTCCGCCCTTCCGGAGAACCTCCTGGAGTCCGAGCTGTTCGGCCATCGCAAGGGCGCCTTCACCGGGGCCATTGCCGACAAGGAAGGTCTCTTCCACGAGGCGAACGGAGGGACGATCTTCCTCGACGAGATCGGCACCATGCCTGCGACGCTCCAGAGCCGTCTTCTCCGGGTGCTCCAGGAGAAGGAGGTGCGCCGCGTGGGTGACAACGTCTCGACCCAGGTCGATGTCCGGGTCCTGGCCGCCACCAATGAGAATCTCGAGGAGCTGATCAAGTCCGGCCGTTTCCGCGAGGATCTCTTCTACCGCCTCAACGTCGTCAGCGTGCAGCTGCCTCCGCTCCGCCGGAGGATCGATGACATCCCGATGCTCGCGGTGCACTTCGTCCGGGACAAGGTCCACATGGAGTCCGGCCAGCGGTTCCGGATCTCCCTGCGCGCGATGGAGACCCTCATGTCCTACCCATGGCCCGGCAACGTGCGGGAGCTGGCAAACGTGATCGAACGGGCCACCGTCCTGGCCGAGGCCCCGCTGATCCGGTGTCGCGACCTGCCCCCGGCCTTCCAGAAGCATGCGCCCAAGGACGAAGGCCAGGAGGAGAAGGAGGCCGCAGAGGTCGTCGAGCCCGTCGGAACCGAGATTCGCGCCAGGGTGAAGGGCATCCCGACACAGCCGACACCCGTCAATGTCGCCCCACCGGCCGTCCGTCCGCTGGGCACCATCGTCTCCCTCAAGAAGTTCTCGAGGGACCAGGAGGTGAACTACCTGCGTCAGGTCCTTCACAAGACGAACGACAACAAGGAGGAGGCGGCACGTCTGCTCGACATCAGCCTGGCCACCCTCTATCGGAAGCTTGCCGACGACGGCGAGTGAACAGGCGGATCCGGCCGCGTGCCCGCGTCTCCGCACCGTTCCCAGCATGAGCCCGGCTCCATCCTCGAGAACCCTGCCGTCCATCGAGGGACACACCGCGTCCCGTCGGCAGTTCGCATCGGACAACTACGCCGGCATCGCCCCTGAGGCGTGGATGGCCCTGTCGGAGGCCAATTCGGGCCATTCACCGGCCTATGGCAACGATCCGTGGACCCAACGGGCGGCCGACGCCATCCGGGACCTGTTCGAGACCCCCTGCGACGTGTTCTTCGTCTTCAACGGGACCGCAGCGAATTCCCTCTCCCTGGCCCACTGCTGCCAGAGCTACCACAGCATCCTCTGCCACGATGTCGCACACATCGAGAAGGACGAGTGTGGTGCACCGGAGTTCTTCGCCAATGGGTCCAAGCTGCTGTTGCTGCCGGGAGAGAACGGCAAGCTGAACCCCGCAGGCATCGAGGAGGCCGTGCTGCGACGGAACGACATCCACTATCCGAAACCCCGTGTCGTCAGCATCACCCAGGCCACCGAGGTCGGCACCCTCTACAGCCCAGCGGAGGTCCGGGCCATCGGGGCGATGGCCAAGAAGCATGGACTGCGCCTGCACATGGATGGTGCACGGTTCGCGAATGCCGTCGCCTCGCTGGGAGTGGCACCCCGGGAGATCACCTGGCAGGCGGGGGTCGACGTCCTCTGCCTTGGCGGCACCAAGAATGGCATCCACGTCGGCGAGGCCGTCGTGTTCTTCAACCGGGACCTCGCCCGGGAGTTCGACCTGCGGGCCAAGCAGGGTGGACAGCTCTGCTCCAAGATGCGCTTCGTCGCCGCGCCGTGGGTTGGGATGCTTCAGAACGGCGCCTGGCTCCGCCATGCATCGCAGGCCAACCGGATGGCGCGACTCCTGCACAGCCTGATCCACGACCTGCCCCGGGTGAGGATCCTCTTTCCCCAGGAAGCCAATTCGGTGTTCGTCGAGCTTCCCAAGACGTCGATCCAGGCCCTCTACGGCAGGGGTTGGCTGTTCTACAACTTCATCGGCGAGGGCGGATGCCGCCTCATGTGCTCGTGGGACACGACCGAGGAGGACGTGCGGGCCTTCGCGGAGGATCTCCGGGCGACGGTCACCTGAACCCCGGAACCCCGGAGTGGGTCAGGGATCGGACCAGCGTTGCGTCCGATTGGCCCGCTCCAACCGGGCCCGCCGTGCGGGAAGATCGGGCCCCTGATGGAACCGCTCCAGGTCCCAGACATCCGCAAAGACTCTTCCCCGAGGCTTCGCCAACGCCCTTTCCATCACGGATTCAAGCAGATCCAGCTCCGGTTCCTCGAAGAGTCCACGGGCCCGAAGTGTGTCCAGGGCCCCATTCCCGGCACGGGTCGGGATCAAGGACACGACCGATGCCCCTGCATCGAAGGCCACCTGGGTCGTGCGCAGAGCCCAGTCCAAAGCCTCCGGATCGGACTGGAACGGAGGTTTCACCAGGACGAAGGCCCGTACCGGGATCCCCGCGTCCACCAGGAATCCGGCGGCACGACGGAAGTCCTCCACGGTCATGCCCTTGTTGAGACGCTGCAGAACCTCGGGATGCGCGCTCTCGAGCCCGAGAGCGACCTCCAGGTGGGTCGTCCCGAGCCGGGCTCGGAATTCCACGACGCGCGGCCCGACCAGGGTCGGATGGCATTCGACGATGAGCCGCCGGAACGGCTGGACCCGTC
>CAZZKQ010000372.1:0-3934 GCA_964654875.1 uncultured Verrucomicrobiota bacterium
ATCATGCCCTGCTGGTCGAGGGGCAGCGGACCGGCTGGACCAACTTCCCTCCGGCGATCGTCGAGACGATGCGGCGCGAGGGGACGATCGTGAACACCAACGGGGTCGACGTCGCGAACCCCATGATCCTCCTCAAGCTCGAGCGGGGCCGTGTCCATGGAACCCTGGTCTACCCGAACGCCCTCGCCGGGGCCGTCCTCCTGCTCCTGCCCCTGTCCCTGGTGACGATCTCCGCGGTGACCCAGGATCAGCGGACCTCGATCCGCGTCGCCGCACTCGGGACGCTTCTGCTCCTCGGACTGGGAGGACTGGTCTGGAGCGGATCGAAGTCGGGCTGGCTGATCGCTCTCGGCATGGTGGTCGTCGGACTTCTCCGGTTCCCGTGGGGACGCCGTTGGGCCCGCATCGCCATCCCGGTGGTTCTCGTCCTGGGTCTGTCGGCGTTCGGACTGCGGTTCGAGCGCTACTTCCGACAGGGGGCCACCAGTGTCGGGGCCCGGATGGACTACTGGAAGGCGGCAGTCCAGGCCACGTCCGAACACCCGTTGACCGGGACGGGTCCCGGGACCTTCCAACGTCCCTATGCCCGACTGAAGTCCCCGGAGGCCGAAATGGCACGGCTGGTCCACAACGACTACCTGGAGCAGTTCTCCGACTCTGGGATTCCCGGCGGCACCGCCTACCTCCTCTGGATCCTCGCCTGGATGCTGTGCAGCGGACGCCGGGCTCTCGCGGGGGCTGACACCCTATGGTTCGCCGTCGCCCTCGGCTGCACCGCGTGGCTGTGCCAGGGCCTGACCGAGTTTGCCCTCTACGTTCCGGCGCTCGCCTGGACGGCATTTCTCCTGATCGGCGCCACTGGTGCCGCCGTGGAACCGACACACTCACCCTTACCGGACCCAAGAACCGCCCCATGAAGAAGGACTCCCTGCGTCACATCGCCCTCGGCGTGGATCCGAGGTCCGAGGAGGCCGCCACGCTGTTGATGGAGACGGTGTGCGGACAGACCCCGAGCGCCTACCAGGACGCCCAGACCGGCCACATGACGCTCAGCGTGTTCATCCCGGTGGCGAAGTCGGGTGTGACACGGCTCCGGTGGCAGCTGACGGAGGGTTGGCGCGGGTTGGCGGCGGCGGGACAGGTCCACGGCACCCCGCAGATCTCGCTGCGGCTGCTGCCGGCGCGCGACTGGAGCGAATCCTGGAAACGGCATTTCCGCCCGATCGATCTGGGTCCGCGTCTCCTGGTCCGCCCCTCCTGGAGCCGACGTCGTCCACGCCGGGGACAGGCCCTCATCGAGATCGATCCGGGCCTCAGCTTCGGCACCGGACAGCATGCCACGACACGCTTCTGTCTCGAGGAGCTCGTTGCCCACCATCGGCCGGACACGCGCCAGTCGCTGCTCGATGCCGGTACGGGGAGCGGGATTCTGGCCATCGCCGCGGCGCGGCTGGGTTACGGACCGGTGGAGGGATTCGACTTCGACCCCGATTGCATCCGGACCGCTCAGGAGAACTGCCGCATCAACCGGCTGGGGTCGGCCGTGAAGGTCCACCAGGCGGATCTGACGCGCCTGCCCGCCAGGACGCGCGACCGGTTCGATGTGGTCTGCGCCAACCTGATCGACGATCTCCTCGTGGATCACCGGCACCGGCTCGCCGCCCGGGTGCGTCCCGGAGGCATCCTGATCCTCGCCGGGATCCTGAACACCCAGTTCGACCGGGTCCGTCGTGCCTACCTCAGTCTGCGCTTCGAACAAACGCGGAAGGAAACGAACGGGGAGTGGACATCGGGTACGTTTCGCGCCCCGTCCGGCCGTCCTGGATCAGCATGAGAGGCTGATGGTTCTGCGGCAGTGGGGACAGCTGGGCGCCGACCGGCGCGATCATCGCGGGACGCACCGAGGTCCCCGCGATGGGTCCGGAGGACCGGCCCGTCGGGGTCGCCCAGGAACAGATCCCGGCGATCAACCCGCAGAGGGACAGGACGACGGCCAATCCCGAATAGCGGAATGGCTCGATTTCCACCGAGCGCGGCACGGAGACATGGAAGCGTTTTCCCGTTTTCACGAACGGGAGGGAGGATGCAAGTCGCAGGCCAACCCATGTCCTGCCGCCCACGTTCCCCGTTCCAGAGGCACCCCAGACCTCGAATCGTCCCATTTTCCGGGGTTTCCGGCCCAAAAAACGTCCTGGGACTACATCCGGCCATGTCGCAGGATTGAAACCAACAGCCAGAGTCCGAGGACGGCTGTCACAAAAAAGCCAACCAACCCCACCACCGGAACCCCATGCCAGAGCGGAGGCATCCGCGCGTGGATGATCAGCGCATTGGCCATCATCAGGGACGCCAATACGATCGAAAAGGCGATGCGATTCGTGACCTGGTCGAGCGAGACCCGGAGCGGCTCTAGGCCGTCGTGACGCAGCGTCACGCGGGCCTCTCCTTCCTTGAGCTTCCCGACGAGGGTCTTCACGTCGCGCGGAAGGGTCCGCCAGAGGGATACGACCTCGTCGCCTCCACGGAAGATCGACTTCCAGATCTCCTTCGGCTTGAGCCGACGCAGCCGTAGATCCCTCAGGAACGGCCGGGCCTGGGCCATCAGGTCGTGCCCCGGGTCCAGCTGTCGGACCGTCTCCTCGAGCTGACCGAAGGCGTTGAGCATCGAGACGATGTCGGGCGAGACGAAGAGGCGGTGTCTTGAAATGAGGGTCAGCAGCTCCTTGGCGACCCGCTGGAAGGAGAACTGGGCCATCGGCACGTTGAAGTTCCGATGGATGAAGTCCGCCATGTCCACCTCCAGGCGCGTGGACTCCTGATGGCTGCCGAGGTCGGCCAGATCGACAAGGGCCCGGGTGGCGGAGGATTCGTCGAGTTCGGCGATGGCCACCACCAGCCGGCCGAAGTGGTCCCGCTGTCCCTGGGACAGGAACCCCATCTTTCCGAAGTCGATGAAGCAGAGCTGGGGTCCGGGAAGGAGGAGCAGGTTTCCCGGATGGGGGTCCGCGTGGAAGAACCCGTGGACGAAGATCTGCTTGAGCATGAGGTCCCCCAGCCGACGGGCGAGCCGTGGCCGCAGGGGACCGTTCGACTCGTCCTCCAGGAACCGCCCCATCTTTTCCCCGTCCATGAACTCCATCACGAGCAGCCGGCTGGTGCTCTCCGTGATCCACACCCGCGGGAGCCGCAGGTCCGGCTCGCCGGCGAACTGACGCTGGAAGCGCTGCAGGTTCCCGGCCTCCACCGTGAAGTCGAGCTCGCGCAGGAGATCCCGCCTCAGCTGCCCGATCAGCGCACAGGGCTGCCACGCCCGCGTCTCCTCGATCTGCGACTCCAACAGCTGGGCAAGGCGTTCCAGGATGTGCAGGTCCGTCTCCACGGTCCTGCGGATGTCGGGACGCTGGACCTTGATCACCACCCGTTCACCCGTACGGAGACGCGCCCGGTGGACCTGCGCCATCGAAGCCGAGCCGATCGGCGTCTCGTCGATCTCCGAGAAGACGTCGGACACCGGACGCTTCAGCTCCTCCTCGACCACCCGTCGGATCGCCTCGAACGGCAGGGAGGAGACCGAATCCTGGAGACGCACGAGCTCCTCGATGAACTCGGGTGGCATGATGCCGGAGCGGCTGGAGAGGATCTGCCCCGCCTTGACGAACGTCGGCCCAAGCTCCTCCAGCGCCCTCCGGAGCCTCTGGGGCTGGGTCAGATCCCGCACCGAGTCCGCCTCGGCCCGGAGCCGGCGCGTTGGCAGCCCCATCAGACGCGGCAGGTGCAGCCGCAGGGCCAGGTCCTCGTAGCCGTACTTCAGGAACACCGAGACGATCTCCCTCGAACGTCCGATGTCCGAGAGGGTCTGGCGGACGGCCCGCAGCCGTTGAGCGATCATGACGCAGTCTGTCGGCGCGCCAGGGGTTCCGCCAGTGGGGAAGTG
>CAZZKQ010000373.1:0-3918 GCA_964654875.1 uncultured Verrucomicrobiota bacterium
GAGATCGAAGTCGTAGTAGAAGCCCTCGTCAGTCCAGGGGCCGATGTCGAGCTGGGCATCGGGCCAGAGCCTCAGGACTGCGGTGGCCAGGATATGGGCGCACGAGTGGCGGATGCGGGCCAGTTCGTCGATCTGGTCACGCTGCTCGAGCGTCTTGCGCTGCACGTCCGACTTGGCGGCTTCGAACTGGGACGGGTCGTTCTGGTTCATGGGACTGTTCTGGAAATGAAAACGCCCCGGACCGGTTCTCGGTGCGAGGCGTCAGGCGTCCTCTCCTGCGGGGAAAGGACGCTATCGGGTGGTCGTTATGCGATCGCGGCCACGAGTCACGGGAGGATCAAGCCAATCGCCCCCCGATTCCGCAACGGGATTCTGGGGAGGATTCGGCTGGTCATCAGGACGGCTGTGCGGATCTTCTGCGGGGCACTCCCATGCATCTGTATCCGCCCTCCGTCTCCCGGCGTGGCTTCCTCCGTGCCGGCGGCGTCCTGACCACATCCCTCGCCCTCGGGAAGGCTCCGGCACTCCTCGCAGCCGAGACCCCGTCCCGACGGATCCGGGTCGGGGTGATGGGACTGGGTCGCGGGCGCGATCATGTGAATGCCTTCTTGCAGGTGCCAGGGGTGGAGGTGGCGTGGCTCTGTGATGTCGATGAACGCCGTCTGGCTCCCGCGGCCAAGGCGGTGGCCGACAAGACGGGGCGTGAACCCCGCACGGCCCGGGATTTTCGTCGGATGCTGGAGGATCCAGGCGTGGATGCCGTCTCCATAGCCACCCCGAACTTCTGGCACGCCCCGGCCACCATCCTCGCCTGTGCCGCAGGCAAGCACGTCTATGTCGAGAAGCCCGGAAGCCACAACGCCCAGGAGGCGGAGTGGATGGTGGCGGCGGCACGGAAACATCGACGTCGGGTCCAGATGGGCAACCAACGTCGGAGCCTGCCCGAGGTCCAGGAGGCGATCCAATGCCTGCGGGAGGGGGAGATTGGTCCGGTACGATCCGCGCGCTGCTGGTACAGCGCGGCTCGCCCCAGCATGGGCCGTGGCAAACCCACACCGGTTCCCGCCTGGCTCGACTACCCGCTCTGGCAAGGTCCGCTACCCGAGCGGCCGTTCGTCGACAACCTCATCCACTACAACTGGCACTGGCGTTGGTTCTGGGGCGGGGGAGAGCTGGCGAACAACGGGATTCATACCCTCGACCTTGCACGCTGGGGACTCGGGGTGGGGCATCCCATGCGGGTCGCCGCGGTTGGGGGAAGATATGCATTCGACGACGATCAGGAGACCCCGGACACCCTGGTGGCGACCTTTGATTTCGGACATTCTGCCGCGGTCTGGGACGGGAGCAGTTGTTCCCCAAGAAACGGGGAAAAGCTTCCGCTCGTGACGTTCTATGGAGACCGAGGGACCTTGAGCATCGATTCCCGGTCGGGATATCGGGTGCAGGATCCCGAGGGACGGGACACCCGGGTTGTGTCGGGGCGGTTCAGCGATGTCCCCCACTTCAGCAATTTCGTCGCTGCGATCCGGGAGGAGGCCCCATTGAACTCCGAAATCGCCGAAGGGCAGGTCAGCACCCAGCTCTGTCACCTGGGGAACATCGCATGGAGACGCCATGCGGAGCTCCAGGTGGACCCCCGAACGGGTCGGATCATCGATGCCGACCGCTCGACGCGACGCCTCTGGGGGCGCGAGTATCGTCCGGGCTGGACCCCACGGGTTTGAGCCGGACGTCAGCGCGGGTAGACCGACTCGATCCAACGGAACCGCTGCGTGTCGTTGATCGGCTCGCGGCTGACCCGCAGGGCCTCCGGCTTTCCGGCTGCGGCATAGGAGGCTTCAACCCAGGCTGTGGTGAAGCGCCGGCCGACATTGTGGAGGTTCAGGGGTTTGGGGGCGGCCAAAGCCACCGCGCCATCGAATCCCCCGAGGAGTCGGATGCCCGGAACAAAGGTCTCCGGGGCGCTCATCGCGGCGTCATCGGCCACATCCAGGTTGCCGGCATCGGCCAGGGTTGCGTCGGCCAGGCGTGCAGCCGACAGCGCCCAGAGCCCCGCGGCGTCTTCGCCGATCAACAGGATCCGAGCGCCGGGAAAGATCTGCCGGGCATAGGCGATCGCGGTGGCGACGTCCTGGACCCGCTCCTGGAGCACGGTGCGGTTGTAGGTGTTGAAGAAGTTCGTGAACGGGGAGCGCGCCAGGACGGCAGGGTCCCGATGTGGCCCCGTCTGGAAGGCGTCGAACGCGAGTACCGGGATGCCTGCCGCGACCAGGTTGATGGCCTGTTTTTCCCAGCGTCCACCGGCCCCGATGGCCGCCTTGCCGTCGGGATGCGCCAACACGATGGCGGCCCGTGGGTTGTCGACCCGGGTCATGGCCAGACGCCGCTCGATACGATCCCCACGTCCGGTCCGTCCGAATGCTCCTGCAATCTCCAGGCGGGTCTTCTCCGACCCATCCAGGGCGAACGCCTGGGACCACGTCGGGGTCAAAGTCTGCACAAACCGCGCATGGCCTTCGGGGTCCGTGGGCCTGAGCTTCTCGAGATCCCGTTGCCGCTGCTGGATCCAGGCCGCGGTGTACTCACTCTCGGAGAGGGCATCGGGCGGATAGTCCTCATCGAGGAAGACCTTGAGCCGATCCCGGGGCGGCACGGTGAAGGGTTTCTCCTCGACGGGACCGGCTGGCTGTCCCTGGAGCCACCGGGCCATCCAGGCATACATGGCCTCGCGGGAGGTCCGGTTGTAATTGTGGGGAAAATCGAACCGCACCGCGCTCGTGTTTCCCGGAGCCCCGAGCAGCTGGTAGACCTTGGCAACGTCGGGTCCCTCGACCTCGAGGGTGGTCTTGGTCCAGTCGCCGGTCGCGCCGATCAGAAGCTGGGGCCTCGGTGCCGCTGCCGCTGCGAGGTCGATGTTCGAGAAGTCGACCCGCAGTCCCGGGGCATTCTCGCAGAAGCAGCCCCCCTGCATGGTGTGCGACACCATGACAGCCGGGACAGTCACCTTGATCCGGTCGTCGACCGCCGCGAGAAGGAAGGACTGGGTGCCGCCCCCGGACGCACCGGTGATGCCGATGCGGTTCGCGTCCACATCGGGCAGGGAGGAGAGGAAGTCGAGGGCCCGCATCCCGAACCAGAGCTGCTGTCCCATGAGACTGAGGTTCCAGAGCTGGTTGGTCGTGCTGCGGAAGAGCGCGACATGGTTGTCGTAGAAGTTGGTCCGCACGAACGACCGGTCTGCATTCCGGGGCGAGAACTGGGCGGTGTCGTTGTAGCCAATCATGTCGTAGCTGAAGACGACGAATCCCATGCGGGCGAGCTGGATGCAGCGTCCGGGCACGCTGGCGGTGTCGGTGTTCTCGAGGCGACCGCCGGCCCAGTGTCCGTGCGGGCTGAGCACGGCGGGGAAGGGGCCGGAACGGCCCTTCGGCCGGTAGAGGTTCCCGGCGAGGTAGACACCCGGGGAAGGCTGGAGATGGACCTTCTCCGCCGTGAACCCATCGCCCTGGAAGGGTTCGGTCACGCGCTCAAGCAGGGCCGACTTCGTGGGCAGGGGCCAGAGTCCGCAGCTGTGGAGGATCTGGGCCCGGATGTCGGTCGCGCGCTGCTGCCATTCCCCGGCGTTCACCGGCGGGGTGAAGGGGCGCGGTGTGTTCAGGTCCCGGACCACCGATCCCCGGGTGTCGGCCTCGGGAAGCTCGGCCCGCAGGACGGAAACACAGGACAGGGACACGGCCACGAAGAACCAGATCGGGCGGACGCTCAACATGGACCCACGCTACTGGAGTCGAGCCGCCAATGCCATCCTCGTGCCCACGGTTCCCGCGCTTCGCTCTCGCACAGGTCGCCGGCCGACAGGCACCATCACCCCATCTCACGTCCATGCCGTCACCCGTTTCCTTGCCCAAGTCCGGA
>CAZZKQ010000374.1:0-3914 GCA_964654875.1 uncultured Verrucomicrobiota bacterium
ATGCACGCCTACCGCATCGGCAATCCGGGGCAGCCTGCGACCTCCGGGACTCCGCATGCCTTCTGGTTCGATCTCCTCGGCCTGCAGTCGAGCGGACACGGTCCCCAGCTGCCGGTCGTCATCGAGTACCTTCCCGGCAAGAGCCCGATCACGGCGGGGCTGAGCGGCGGGACCACGATCAACGAGGAGCTCTACAACAACATCAAGGTGTGGGATTCCGCCGTTCCGGTCGCCCGGGGCAAGCAGGGGGCCGGCGACAAGCCGGGGCAGAACGCCTCGGTGGTGGCCTGGACCCATGAGTACGGACCGGCCAAGGCCCGGGTCTTCGCCACGACGATTGGCCACAACAACGAGACGGTGGCGGATCCCCGCTATCTGGACCTCGTCACGCGCGGACTGCTGTGGAGCTGTGGCAAGCTGGCGCAGGACGGCAAGCCGGTCCCGGGTTACGGGCGCTGAGGGGATAGGCTCCGGAAGCCTGTCGGACGGAGGCGATCCAGCGGACCGGTCTCGCTGTGGACGGATCGGTCGACGCGGCTCTCGGAATGGGGTGGATCGGTAGACCGCTTGGGTCGGAGTCGAGGGTTTGAAATCCCGATTCGATGGTGTAGGGATTTTCGATCCCGAGGACATCACGTCGTCGGGTTGCAGCTTGAACCCTTGAACCAACCCACCATGAGTCCACTCACCCTTCATTCCGGGCTAGGTTGCCGAATCGCCCGAATCGGCTGCAGGACAGGCCTGCTGCTGTTCCTCCTGCTGTCCCTGCAGGCCCAGAACCTCCGATGGAAGACGTTCGACCAGGACGCAGGAGGCTTCGGCTGTGGTGGATGGGGAGTGACCGCCACGGCTGATTTTAATCCGACCCGGGACGCCAAGAACGATCCCAACTCGGGTTCCCTCCTCGTGAACGCCGAGTTCAAGGAGCCTGGGGAAACCGTCCTCCAGAACTGCACTTCCATGGAGGGGCTCAGCCGCTACAAGGCGTTTGCCCTCGACGTGTATGTCGATCCGGGCGCTCCCGTGGGGGCCGACGGCACCTATGGGTCGTTGACCGTCCGGTTCCGTCCCGATTGGGCCTGGCCCGGGGACGTGATGGATTTTGGCGCCGTGACGAACACAGGTTGGACCCATCTCGAGCGCCCCATCCCGGCCACGGCCGCCAAGTTCTCCGGCTTCAACATCCACTGGAAGGCCAGCCATTCGGCCCCGGCGCAGATCTCGTTCGACAACCTGGAGTTCATCGCCAAGGACTCCGTCACGGTCTGGCGAGGGTTCGACACCGATGTCGGCGGCTTTGGCTGCGGCGACTGGGGCGTGACCCACACGGCGACCTTTGATCCGCTGATCGACGTGCAGTCCAATCCCGCCTCCGGCTCGCTGGCGGTCGAGGCGGAGTTCGCCTCGGGAGGCGAGGTGAGCCTCCAGGTCTGCAGCGGTCTCGACACCGTCTCCAAGTATGACCAGGTGTCGATCGACGTCTTCGTCGAGCCCGGAAGCAAGCCGGGTCCCGATGGTACCTACGGGATCTTCTCGCTGCGACTGCGTCCCGATGGCTTTGGATGGCCCGGGGATCTGGTGGAGTTCGGCAAGGTCACTTCGACCGGGTGGACCCACCTCCAGGCGGCGCTGCCGGCCGGTGCGAAACCATTTGTCGGTCTCAACATCCACTGGAAATCGGCCCACACCGAAAAAGCGAAGGTCTGGATCGACAACGTGGCCTTCATCACCTCGGGCGCCCCGGCTCCGCCGCCGACGCTCACCCTCGCCCCCACGGTGCCCGGGCTGGAGGTCGTGACCTCGGGCAGCGGCAACTACAGCCGCAAGAACATCGCCACGGTCGCCGGCTTGGCCTCGCAGCTGTCGTGGGTCAACGCTGGTGGACCGGTCCGCTATTCCCTGACGATCAACGAGGATGCCGTTGGACCCGACTCTGCCGGCTATGTGGCGAACATCCTGATCATCGGCACCGAAGCCTCGGTCATCAACCCGAGCCCCGACTGGAACGAGCCCAACGGGATCTTCCTCGAGGCCGGTCCCGATGCCGAGGGGCGGATCCAGGCGACGGTGCGGTACAAGAAGGATGCGGCGGGTGGGCATGGCCTCCGTTTCGAGGCGGCGGGACTGCTGATCGAGAACACCAATAGCACCCTGCGGTCGCTTGTCGGGACCTGGAGCCTGATCCTTGACGGCCCCAAGGTCACTTTGACGGGGCCCGGGGACATCGGTGGAACGGCCACGCTGCCGGCGGAGGTCCTCCCGGCCTTCAGCGCCAACACCTTTGCCCTGTTTGGCGCGCAGCCCTACACCCGGAAGGATCGCCGGATCTCGCTGGCACGTGTCGAGGTCTCGGGACCCACCGGTTTCGGTGCAAACCTCCGGCAGGACTTCACGATCACCACCGCCATCAACGCCGACCTCCTCGAACTGAAGGAGGAGGATGCCGGCGGCATCCGGTTGAAGCCCAACGACGCGGTCTACAGGGCTTCGTGGAACCTGCCGGATGACGGCTATGCCCTGAACTGGAATGCGGGAGATCTCCTCAAGCCCTCGGGCTGGTCGGTCCTCGGAGCAAACCCAGTCCAGCAGGGTCTCTTCCGGACGGTGTATCTCTCCGACGACATGGCCGGAGGGACAGCCCGCTATTACAGGCTGATCAAGCCCTGACCGTCCGGAATCGAATCACACCCCCGCGGTGGGTCGTTCGTACCCGCCGCGGGTGTTTTGCGTCTGGGGTGCCCGGAGGAGGGCCCTGACCAGCGTGACGGCGGACCGGGCGGCGTACCTCGTCGACCTGCCGCCCGGATGGATCCCGGAGAAGGTCCAGGGTCCTGGCGACCTTTCTGCTGATGTTTCCGGGCGCACTCTGATCTTCTTGGAGGATGCGAGCCGTTCTCCAGCGCCGCCCCTTGTGTCGGTACGCCCTGCTGGTCCTCATTCTTGTGGCGGGCCTGGGGGGGCATGGAACCGTCCTGGGATTGGACCGCGTGGAGCTGTGGCTGACGGATCCCAACGGCACGGCGCGACTCGAGCGCCGTGAGGCCCCGTGCGGGGGAGCGGTCGGACTCGTCCCCGCATCCGAGGTGCTCCGGGTCCAGCCGGGGCAGCGGTTCCAACCGATCGAGGGTTTTGGCTACACGCTCACGGGAGGCAGCGCCCAGCTGTTGATGGCCATGACGCCGACGGCCCGTGCAACGCTGTTGCGCCACCTGTTCGGCCGGGGGCAGGACGACATCGGGATCAGCATGCTTCGCCTCTCGGTCGGGGCGTCGGACCTCAACGAGCGGGTCTTCACCTACGACGACCTGCCGGACGGTGGCATTGACCCGGAGCTGCGGAGGTTTGATCTCGGACCGGACCGGAGGGATGTCCTTCCCGTGCTCCGCGAGATCCTCGCCATCCGTCCCGACCTGGCGTTGATGGCCTCGCCATGGACGGCGCCGTCGTGGATGAAGTCCAATCGGGATTCCCGCGGCGGGAGCCTTCTACCCGCGTGGCATCCGGTCTATGCCCGGTATCTGGTCCGGTACCTCAAGGCCATGCGGAAAGAGGGGGTCCGGGTGGGCTTGTTGACCGTGCAGAACGAGCCGCTGAACCCCGACAACAATCCGAGCCTGTTCATGTCGGCCGAGGATCAGAGGGTCTTCATCCGGGACCACCTCGGCCCTGCGATCCGGGCCTCGGGTCTGGGCACCCGGATCGTCTGCTACGACCACAATGCGGATCGGCCGGACTATCCCTTGGCCATCCTTGCGGACCCGGAGGCCAAGGCGTTTGTCCATGGCACCGCGTTCCACCTCTACGGCGGGCAGATCGGGGACCTCCGGCAGGTGCTCGAGGCCCATCCGGATCGAGCGCTGTATTTCACAGAACAATGGATCGGGGCCCCTGGCGACTTCGCGGGGGACCTGGGC
>CAZZKQ010000375.1:0-3912 GCA_964654875.1 uncultured Verrucomicrobiota bacterium
ATCCGTCCCCACCCAAACCCCATCCCAACCGCAACGCGGTTGCGCCCCACCCCCACAGCGTTGCTTGGATCGTTGCGCTCCTACCCACCCCATCCCAACCGTCCACAACCGCGTTGCGGTTGTCTCCCTTTCATCTCGGCCTCCCGGGGTAGGCCCTCGATCCTCGGGCCAACCCCGGGCTGTAGGCCTCAACGCCGTTGGCGTTGACCCATTCGTGGAGGCTCCCGCGCCCCGTGATGCAGGGCACTGCATCACCCGCCCATCGAATCCTTCGGCTTCGAAAACGCACTCTCGGAGTGGGACCTCTGCGCATCGCTCCATTCCCTTCTCCAATCCCCTCCCCTGCTTTTTCTCTTCTTTCTCCGCGGCTCCGCGTCTCGGCGGGAGTCCCCTCCCAGATCAAGGCCCGGTCGGGACATCGAGGCCGCGGCGGACCAGGAGCGGACGGATGTCGGGGTCGTGACCCGTGAAGGCCCGGAACATCTCCTTGGCGTCGCGACTGTCTCCGCGCGACAGGAGGGTGTCCCGAAAGCGGTCCCCGTTGGCCCGGGTGAGTCCGCCATGGGACTTGAACCACTCCACGGCATCCGCATCCAGGACCTCGCTCCAGAAGTAGGAATAGTACCCGGCGGAATAGCCACCGGCGAAGATGTGGGAGAAGTAGGGGCCGCGGTAGCGGGGCGGCACCGGGGCGAACTCCACCTCCGCCTTCTGCAGGGCCTTCCGCTCGAAGGCTTCGACCTCCTCGGGCGCCGGGACCTGGTCGGGTCCCAGCTGGTGCCAGGCCTGGTCGATGATGTTGGCGGCGACCAGCTCCGTGGTGCCGTGGCCCTGGTTGAAGCGGCTGGCCGCCTCGACCTTCGCGAGGAGCGCCGGGGGGATCGGCTCGCCGGTCCGATGATGCTTGGCGTAGTTCTTCAGGATGGAGGGCCAGGTCGCCCACATCTCGTTGACCTGCGAGGGGAACTCCACGAAGTCGCGCGGCACGGCGGTGCCGGCGAACCTGGGGTATTTCGTCTGCGAGAACATCCCGTGCAGGGCGTGTCCGAACTCGTGGAACATCGTCTCCACCTCGTCATAGGACATCAGGGTGGGCTGTCCCTCGGGCGGCTTCGCGAGATTCTGGTGGTTGGCGATGACCGGACGGTTCCCTCGGAGCCCGTTCTGCGGGACGTAGGCGTTGGCCCAGGCCCCGCCGCGCTTGTTGGGTCGGGCGTAGAAGTCGCCGAGGAACAGTGCCAACGGGGTGCCGTCCGCATTGAAAACCTCATAGACGAGCATGTCGGGGCTGTAGCCCTTGAGGTCGGGCCGCGCCTTGAAGGTGATGCCGAAGAGCTGGGTCGCGGCATGAAACACACCCTCCTCGAGCACCCGCTTCATCTCGAAGTAGGGCTTGAGCTGGTCCTCGTCGAACGCGTACTTGGCCGCCCGGAGCTTCTCCGCATAGAGGGCCCAGTCGGCGGCACCGATCTGGAACCCGCCCTTGTCGGCATCCACCAGCGCCTGCATCTCGGCGGCCTCCCTGCGGGCGTTGGCGACGGCCGGCGGCGCGAGGCGCGCGAGCATCCGGTTGACGGTCTCGACGTCCCCGGCGGTCTGGTCCTCGATCTGGTAGGCCGCGTGGTTCGGATATCCGAGCAGGCGCGCCCGTTCCGCCCGGAGCCGGGCCAGCGAGGTGACGATGCCGCGGTTGTCGAACTCCCCACCTCGGGCCCCTCGGACGAGCGAGGCCTTCATGATGCGCTCCCGGAGCTCCCGGTTCCGCAGCGAGGCCAGCGGAGGCTGACCGGTGGTGTTCGTCAGGCGGACCAGGAACTGGCCCTCCTTCCCCGCCGCCTTGGCCGCCGCGGCTGCGGCCTGGACATCGGCATCGGACATCCCGTCCAGCTCGGCCTTGGACCCGACCAGCACGGCCGAGGCATTGATCTCCTTGAGCACGTTCTGCTTGAACTGCGTCGACAGCTTCGCGAGCTCGGCGTTCAGGCCCTTGAGGCGGGTCTTGTCGACGTCGGAGAGCTTCGCGCCGCTGCGGACGAAGTCCCGGTGGTACTGCTCGAGCAACCGGAGCGACTCGGGGTCGAGTCCCAGCGAATTCCTGGACTCGTACAGCTTGGCGATGCGGGCGAAGAGGTCGGGGTTGAGCTGGATGGCATCCCGATGGGCGGCGAACCGGGGCGACATCTCGGTGTCGATCTTCTCGAGGTTCGGATTGGTGAAGCCGCCCGTGAGGATGCCGAAGGCCCGCTCCGCCCGGTTGAGGGTCTCACCCGACTTCTCCAGGGCCACGATGGTGTTGTCGAAGGTCGGCGGGGCGGGATTCTTCGCGATGGCGTCGACCTCGCGCAGCTCCTCGGCCATGCCCTGCTCGAAGGCCGGGACGAAGTGGTCGTCGCGGATGTCGGCGAAGGGCGGCAGCTGGTAGGGGAGCGGACTGGGTTTGAGCAGGGGGTTGGTGGAGGACTGGGCCATGGCAACAGGGGGAAGCGCGAGACACGCAAGGGCCATCCAGGCCGCACAGCGGGTCCGGAATCGGGGAGATTTGGAGAGGAACATGATCGGTGTCCGTCCAACCAACCCCCGACGCGGCGACTTGGCAATGCCTGAACCGTCGCAAGCCCGCAGGGACCCCGAGGACGGGGCCATGCGCGTCGGAACCGGACGGATGCCGGATGCCGCCCCCCGGCCTCAGGCCTGTCCGGCCGCGCCCGGCTTGGGCTGGGCCGCCTTGACCTCGATGTGCAGGTCGCGGAGCTGGCGTCCGGTCACCGTCGAGGGCGAGGCGGTCATGAGATCGACCCCCTTGGCGGTCTTCGGGAACGCGATGACGTCCCGGATGCTCTGGGTGCCGCACAGGATCGCGATCATGCGGTCGAACCCAAGTGCGATGCCTCCGTGCGGAGGGGCGCCGTACTGGAACGCCTCGAGCATGTAGCCGAACCGCAGCTGGGTCTCCTCGGACGGAATCGCCAGGATGTCCTGGAAGATCGTCCGCTGGACCTCCGGCTGGTGGATCCGGATCGATCCGCCGCCCAGCTCCACACCGTTGACCACGATGTCGTAGTGCTGGCCCCGGACCTTCTTCGGATCGCTGGTGAGCAGCGGGATGTCCTCGGCCACCGGTGCGGTGAACGGATGGTGGCTGGAGTACCAGCGGTTCATCTCCTTGTCGTAGCTGAGGAGCGGGAAGTCCACGACCCACAGGAAGTCGAACCGGTTCGGATCGAGGACCAGCTTGCCCTGCGCCTTCAGGACCTCGGCGCAGTAGAGGCGGATCTTGCCGAGGATCTCGCAGGCGTTGAGCCACTGGTCGGCGGCGAAGAGGATCAGGTCGCCCTCCTCGATCCCGAGCTTCGTGGTGAGCGCCGCCTTCTCGGCATCGGTGAAGAACTTCACGATCGGCGATTTCCACTCGCCGTTCTCGACCTTGATGAACGCGAGCCCCTTGGCACCGAAGCTCTTCGCGTACTCGGTCATGGTCTCGATCTGTCCCTGCGTCGCGCCGGCCAGACCCTTCGCGTTGAGGGCCTTGACCACGCCACCGTTGGCCACCGCACCGGCAAACACCTTGAAGGACGAGGTCCGGAAGTCGTCGGTGAAGTCGACGAGCTCCATGCCGAACCGGGTGTCCGGCTTGTCGATGCCCCACCGGTTGAGGGCTTCGTCAAACGGGATCCGCTTGAACGGGGTCGGGATGTCCGTCCCCAGGGCGGTCTTCCACACCCGCTTCAGGAGCCCCTCGATCAGGGCGTAGATGTCCTCACGATCGATGAACGACATCTCGATGTCGACCTGGGTGAACTCCGGCTGGCGGTCGGCCCGGAGGTCCTCGTCGCGATAGCAGCGGGCGAGCTGGAAGTAGCGCTCCACGCCACCCACCATCAGGATCTGCTTGAACTGCTGGGGCGACTGCGG
>CAZZKQ010000376.1:0-3911 GCA_964654875.1 uncultured Verrucomicrobiota bacterium
GGATCGAGATGGGGCCGTGACGGAGCACAGCCCTACCTTCCACTCTTCCGATCTTCCCCCAGGTCTTGGTGTTCCCGTGTGAGTCCCCTCTTCCGGCCTCAAAGAGGGTGAACCTCTTTCGACCCACTCGAGCCCGAATCCGTTCCGCCATCGTCACAAGGGCCAGGCCCTTCCAGGGTCAGACAGGGGACCTGTCCCTAGGTTTTCGTCTCAAACAGCAGGTTAATCCACCTGCAGGGCGTCCCCACCAACGTGGAAGACAGCGGGCTTCAAACCTCTTGAAACCATCCCTTCGGTGTTACCATGGCTGGCGGCGCTCAACAAAAAGGCAGGGGAACCCGTGAATCCGCGCGGTTGACCGGTCGTGCCGGGTGGTCAGGCCGTATCAAGGCGGTCGAAACTGTGTTCGAAGGATGTAGGCTCAACTGCAGAATCAACCCACGCTCGATGGAGGTCCGCCTTGAGGCGGATCGCCGACTTCATCCCATGACGAAGGGTCGTTAGCTCAGTAATGAAAGGCGGCTTCCGAGCACGACTGGAAGTAAGCATCTTTCGGACCTGCACGCCCCACCAAAAGCACACCGAATGAACATCGAGGACATTCTCCATCTCCCGTCGATGCCCGCCTGCAGCCCCAGCTATCCGCGGGGCCCATACCGGTTCATCGACCGTGAATACTTCATCATCACCTACGAGAGCGATCCCGACGCAATTCGTCAGGCGTTGCCGGAGCCGTTACAGCCGGCGCCGGGCCATCTGGTGCAGTACGAGTTCATCCGCATGCCGGATGGTTCGGGTTTTGGCGACTACACCGAGAGCGGCATCATGATTCCCTGCCTGCTGGACGGACAGGAAGTGAACTTCACCGCACAGATGTACCTGGACGACGAGCCGCCGATCGCTGGTGGGCGCGAGATCTGGGGATTCCCCAAGAAATCAGCCAATCCCAAACTGGCCGTGGTCCATGACACGCTGACAGGAACGTTGACGTATGCGGGCCAGCAGGTCGCCCTCGGCACCATGGCCTACAAGCACGACAATCTGCTCGCGCCCCGCCATGACCTGGCCCACCTCGACGCCAAAAAGCAGGATGCGATCCAGCGCAAGATGGCGAAGACGCAGGTCAATCTGAAGTTGATCCCGCATGTCGACGGCAATCTCGCCATCGCCCAGCTCGTGGCCTTTAACCTGGAGGACGTCACGGTGAAGGGGGCTTGGGCCGGCCCCGCGCGGCTGCATCTTGTGCCCCATGTCAACGCGCCGGTCGCCGATCTTCCGGTGCGCAAGGTGTATGGCGGCCTGCATTTCATCGCCGACCTCACGCTTCCCTTCGGCCGGGTCGCATATGACTACATCGCCCAGAATGGGACATGGATTCATGGCTGAAAGGGGTGAAGTTCGGGTGAAAAGGTCTTTACGAGGACCCTGTTCCGAATGCTTTGGCGGCTCGACTTCCTTGGCATGGGACCTCACCCCGGGGGCTTTGGAGACACTTCACTCCGCGATCCGGGGCAGGGGGCTTCTCAGTCGCCCGAAATGGCATCGAAGACCCCTGAATTCAGCGCGATCCGGATCCGGGCATACCGGATGGCCGTTCGCATCGAGATAGAAGCAGCCCAGTTCCTGGGCGGGGAGTCGGGCAACCAGGTGTCGGGCCTGCTCCACCGCCTCAAACCATTCCTGCTTGGTCTGCACCAGATCGATGGGCTGCTCGAGTCGGACCTCGGCCAGATCCTCCGGGTAGAACCGGTTTCCGCGGAGCGCCCAGTCGAGGATGAACTCCGGAGTGAGCCCGGGATCCTTGCCCGCCGCGGCCCAGACCAGGGCACCGAGATGCAGGTGACGTCGATGCAGGTACAGGCAGTCGAGGAAATCCCGGAGCTTCTGACGTCCGGCCAGGGCCAGGATCTTGTTGGTCGCGCCATCCCAGAAGTTGAGGCGCCAACCCAGATCCGGATCGGCCTCGATCGGGAAGAATCGGAACGCGGCGTCCAAGACCCATTCCACCTTTGTCTGACGCCCAGCCTTGCTGACGCGTGCCCGATGAAACTCGGGTTGGAATCGTCCGATGGGCTCCACGGTGAACCCGACCCGCTGCAGGCTGGCCACGTCGGCCTCATAGGCGTTCCGCAGGGCCTCCGGCACCTCATGGAACAGATCAACATCCTCGGATCGACGCGGTGAATCCTCGGACTGGTGCAGGATGGTTCCCCCGGCCACGAAGCTGTCGGGGTTTCGATTGGCGGCGAGGGCCCGCAGGACCTCCTTCTCGAAATCCCCTATCGGCATAGTTCGGCCACGATCCGGTAGCCCCGGTGTCCTCCGTTTTCGCGCAGGTTGCGGATGATCCAGGGGAGGTCGCGTTCCTGAACCTGATGGTCGGGATCCGAAGACCAGAAACACTGGGTGAAGAATTCCCGATAGGCCTGCTGGGCCAGGGCGAGCCGGTGGTGCCGCACCGTCTCATCCGTAACGGGTGAAAGGTCCACGCTCATGAGAGGAGTCTAGCCAGTCCTCGTCTGATTGGAAGCCGAGGGAAACGACCCTCAAAGCGGCGGGTGAACCTTCTTCGGCCACTCGGGGCCAGTCGACGAGGGGCAGGCCCTTCCAAGTTAGTATGGAGGGCCTTTCCCTCGTTTTCCTCTTCCTCCGCCCTCTCAGTTGGTCGAGGAAGCCTTGGACCAAGCGGTCACTTTGGACGCAGGAGGAGTCCCTGCGCGGGTCTTCAGCGCCGAGCACTTGGCGGCAATCGCTTAAGACAGGACGCTCGAAGGATAAGGCCCGCCTCCTCCAGTTCCTCGAATCCGGTGTCCTCAACGCCCAAAAATTCGGGGAGCTTGTGACACGTCACGGTTTGTCCGTTGTTTGGACGCGTTTCGGACAACAATTCCTGAGCGACGAGCCATGACCGAATGACCTTCAACCTCCAAAAAATCCTCGAAAGCAAAAGAGAGTTTCGTCGTGGACTCGCACTACTGCCCATCGTCGAAAAGCTTCGGCTTTTGGATGCGCTACGTGAACGACAACTGACACTGGGCTCGGGGGTGGGCCATTCCAGGTCAGACAGAGGACCTGTCCCCCGGTTTTCCTCGAACGATGCTGTGCCTGAGGGTGCGGCGTTCCTTCAGAACGCGGGGAAACCTTTGGGGGCTGCGGTCCAAGCGTGATGCTCTGGGCTGGTATCCGGGGCCCCGTTGGGGCGAGCGGGGGATAAAGGGACAGGTCATCAGTCTGCTCCGATCCGGGGGAGGTCATTGGCGAAACGACACGAGACGTGGATCAAGCCGCAACCGCGTTGCGGTTGGAATGATCCTCGGGACCGCTCACCCAGGGTAGCCTCGTGGGCTCGGCAACCCTGGGCTGGAGGGCGGAATCCCGTTGGGATTCGAACCGAGGTCGGCTCACCGGAATCGTTGAAGGGATGGCGGTAGGGGGGGCTTTCAAAGTCTGGGGTCAGGTTCTCGGGGGATGAGGGGCGGTATGGCCCTCGAATCCCCGCGGCGGGATTTCAAAGGCGAGTCACGGGTGCTGTTTTGAATCCCCCGTTGGACAGGCGTCGTATTTTTGGTAGGTGAACGGAATGACAAGACTGACCGCAGTGCTGGTGGTGTGCCTGGGAACGGTCTCCGTGTGGGCGGGGGGCGGGAATGGCCACCCAACTGGCCCAGACTCCGGAGGGACCCAGGACAAGAGGCGCCCATCAATTCCATGGAACCAGACGGTTTCGAGTCCGACACCGAAACCAGGAAAAGGACGCGCTGTTCCGATACAGAAGACGGTTCCTGTCGAGGGCCAGGATTTCGTGTTTGCGCTGAGGAACGACAGTGGTTTTGGAGACGTAACCATCCCAGTCAAAATGAAATGGATTCCTGCGGGGACCTTCCAGATGGGGAGCACCGCGGCGACGGACC
>CAZZKQ010000377.1:0-3898 GCA_964654875.1 uncultured Verrucomicrobiota bacterium
GGTCGCCAATTTCTCCATCGTCCACGCCACCCTCGATGTTCCCCAGCGGTGGGGCTATGTCTTCGAGAAGCTCGAGGCGGCGGCCAGCTTCACCTACCAGCACACCCAGCTGTGCTTCTTCGGACACACCCACGTTCCGGTCGCCTTCATCCGCGACACCGGCGTGCGGGGCGGGACCTATTCCAAGTTCCGGGTCGAGGCGGGGAAGAAGTACTTCGTCAATGTCGGCAGCGTGGGCCAGCCCCGCGACGGCAATCCCAAGGCGGCCTACGTCGTCTACGACATCCCGCAGCAGCAGGTCGAGCTGCGGCGACTGGACTATCCCATCGATGAGGCGCAGCGGAAGATCCGCGCCGCGGGTCTGCCCGATCGTCTTGCCGATCGTCTGGCGGTCGGTCGATAGGCCCCTGGCCTCGGATCCCGGTTTGGCGTGGCAGGGGTGTCCGCGATGAAGGTCCTCATCCTCAAGCCCAGTTCCCTGGGCGACGTGGTGCAGGCCCTGCCGGTGGCCCGGCTGCTGCACCGGGCTCGTCCAGACGCTGAGATCCACTGGTGGCTCAACCGTGAGCTGGTGCCGCTGCTGGAGGGCGATCCGGACGTCGCCCGGGTGATCCCGTTCGACCGGAAACGTCTGGGCCGTCTGTCGGGCCTCCCGCGCCTCGTCACCCACCTCAACGCCCTCCGGGCCGAGCGCTACGACTGGGTCATCGATCTCCAGGCGCTCGCCCGCAGCGCCTTCGTGTCCTGGTACGCCCGTGGTGGGTTCACGATCGGACTGGACGACCGTCGTGAGGGGGCGCCCGCGTTCTACGACAAGGCCGTTCCCCGGGCAGGGTTCACGACCCATGCCGTCGACTGGTACCTCGACGTCCTCCGGGCGCTGGCAGTTCCGGTCGACATGGCGTTCGAATGGCTTCCGCCGCGGCCCGAGGTCCACCGGCTCCTCCGGTGTCGGATCCCATCGATCGATCCCGACTGCATCGCGCTGCAGCCGGGGGCGCGGTGGGACAACAAGCGGTGGCCGCTGGAGCACTTCCGCCAGCTCATCGGGCAGCTCCGGAGCCGGCTGCCGCACACGCAGATCCTCATCCTTGGGGGCGACGGTGACCGGCCGCTCGGGGCCACCCTGGCGGGCGAGGGCAGGGCAGGGGTCGTGGATCTCACCGGGCAGCTGGATCTCCAGGAGCTCATCGAGGTGATGCGTCGGGTCCGGGCCCTGGTGACCAACGACACGGGTCCCATGCACATCGCCGCGGCGCTGGGCCGCCCTGTGGTGGGTCTTTTCGGACCGACGGAGCCGGCTCGGACCGGACCCTACGGTCCGCAGCACCGGATCCTGCGTCACGAACTGCCCTGCGCTCCCTGCCTCAAGAGCCGCTGCCGATGGCGGGACCCGATCGGGTGCCTCGTTGGAATCGAGCCTCGCCTCGTGGCGGATGAGGTCGTCGGCCTCCTCAACAGGGCCCCGGCTTGATCTGAGGTCCCAGCCCCCTAGAGTCCGGCGGATGATACGCCTCGTCGCCGTCGCTCTGGCCGTGCTCTGTTCCGGATGGGTCTCGGCCCAGGTGGATGTCGACCTGACACTGTCGCGTGAGACCTTTCTCCCGGCGGAGGACATCGATCTGGGGGTGCGGATCTCCAATTTCACGGGAGCGCCACTCACGCTTGGCAAGGAGCCGCGATGGCTGCAGTTCACCGTCGAGCGGATCTCCGGGGGGGTTGTCGAGAGGCTTTCGGAACCGCCCGAGAGCGGCGAGTTCACGCTCGAGCAGGCCACGCGCGGCAAGCTGACCTTCAACCTAACCCCGCTTTTCCGCCTCGCCACCCCGGGTGCCTATCGCGTCACCGCGACGGTCCTGTTGCCGGGCGGGGAACAGTCGAGGTCCGCTCCGAAGGGCCTCGAGATCATCTCTGGAGCGCGGATGAACGAAGGCCGCGAGGTCGGCTGGAAGCTTTCGGATGGCACGGTCGAACGGCGCAAGTTCATCGTCCAGAGGGCGAGCTTCCAGAAGAAGTCCCAGCTCTATGTGCGGATCACCGACCCCTCCGAGGCGCAGACGATCAAGGTGCTGCCGCTCGGCAACTCGGTGTCCTTCGACCGCCCGGAGTGGATCGTCGACCGGCAGACCCGCTTCCACATCCTGCACCGCACCGATGCCAGCCATTTCCTGTACCATGTGATCGTTCCCGACGGGACGATCGAGACCCGTCAGCTGATGTTCAATGACGGGTCCGGCCGCACCCAGCTCCGGGTGAATGAGGATGGCGAGATCCGCGTCTTTGGTGCGGTTCGAAGGCCGTTTCCGGGAGAGCTGCCTGCCGTGAGGGAGGCGTCGACCTCGACTGATTCGGCGGCCTCCGGGGCGACGAAGGACCTCCAGTCGGCGCCTTCGGAACCGAAGATATCCTCCACCAACGATGTTCCGAAGACCCAGAAGCCCCTCTGAACGCCTTGCGCGGCTCTGTGGGGTGTTGGTCTGGCTGGCCTTGGTGTTCACCGGGTTGGCGGGGGACAAGGTGGTCTTCCTCAGGAATGGCGACCGTCTGACCGGCGAACTCCTCTCCGAGAATTCCCGTCGCATCGTGATTCGGACTCCGGCGACCGGACGCGTCACCCTCCGGCGCGACCAGGTCGAGCGGATCGAGGAATTCCCGCTGCGCTCTGTCGCGGTCCCGGCCCAGCCCTCTGTTCCTGCGCCTGCGGTCCCCGCCGTCCCGGCTGCCACGAATCCCCCGGTGGCTGCCGTGCCCACGACGAAGGCCTCCGGCGATGTGACCAATGCCCCGCCGACGGTCCCTTCCTCGACCAACGCGGTGGCGGGCAGCTCCCTGCTGTGGCTTCCCGACTGGGCCCACGGGCTCTGGACCAACTGGCACGGCAACGTCCAGATCGGTGCCAACCTCGGGGTCGGCACCGCGAACTGGCAGTCCACCTACGCCAACGCCAATGTCGTCAAGAAGTGGGGCCGGACGACCACGCTGATCAACTACGCCCTCAGCTACGGCATGGTGAACGACGTCGTGAATGCGAACCGGATGTACGGCACGTTCAAGACCGACCTCGCGTGGTCCGCCCAGAAGCATGTGTATTCCTACGGGCAGGGCGCGGCGGGATACGACGAGATCCGCCGCATCAACCTCGAGTACCTCTCGGGTGCGGGCATGGGCTACAAGGTGATCGACCGCTCCAAGACGGTCCTGGCGGCCGAGCTCGGTGCCCAGTACCAGGTCTTCGACTACCTGACGGCACAGGACCGTGCCGATGTCGCGGCCCGCTTCGGCGAGAACCTCACGACGCAGATCGGCAAGGATGTCCGGATCACCCAGCAGCTGGGCTTCACTCCCGGATTCGAGGATTTCACAAACTACCAGATCCGGTTTGGCCTCACGCTTTCCGTCGCCTTGTTCAAGCCTCTGACCCTCAACCTGAACGTCCTCGACAACTACTTCTCACAGCCGGCGCCAGGGACGGCTGACAACGATCTCCAGGTCTCGACCACCATCGGGATCAATTTCTGATCGTCACCAAGGCGAGGCCTCGTAACGCCATGGACGAGACCTCTAGTCCACGAACTTGCCCGGATTGAGGATGCCCTTCGGATCGAGGGCCTTCTTGATCCTGTTGTGGAGATTTCGGACTCCGGGTGCAGCGGCCTCGGGCCACCACGGCAGCTTGGCCAGTCCGATCCCGTGCTCCCCCGTGATCGCCCCGCCGAGGTCGAGGATTCCGCGGAACAGGTCATCGAGACAGGCTTCGCTGCGCCGACGCTGGTCCGGATCCCGTTCATCCAGCATCACGTTGACGTGGATGTTGCCATCCCCGGCGTGACCGAAGCAGGCCAGCAGCAGCCGGTGCCGCCTCTGGAGCGAGGCGGTCAGACGGAACAACGCCCCCAGC
>CAZZKQ010000378.1:0-3894 GCA_964654875.1 uncultured Verrucomicrobiota bacterium
GGCCGCTGGGTAGGGCGGCGGGACGCGCCCCGTTGGCGCTCATGCCCGGCTGGATCATGCCGGCCCCCTTGCAGATGCCCCCGAGCCGGACGGTCTTCCCGCCGAGACGGAACTCCACGGCGATCTCCTTCGGACGCGTGTCGCTGGTCATGATCGCCTCGGCGGCCTGGGCGGCGTGGTCGGGGGTCGATCCGAGGATCTTCGCCGCACCGACAATGCCGGATCGAACTTCGGGCATCGGCATCGTGACGCCGATCCGACCGGTGGATCCGACGAGGGCGAGTCCGTCGGCGATGCCGAGGGCCTTCTCGGCGAGGCGGACCATCTCCCGGGCGTCCTTCATGCCCTGGCGTCCGGTGCAGGCGTTGGCGTTGCCGGAGTTGACCACGACGGCCTGGGCGATGCCCTTGGCGACGCGGGGGACACAGACCTTCACCGGGGCCGCACACACCTGGTTGGTGGTGAACATCCCGGCCACGGAGCAGGGGACCTCCGAGACGATGAGGGTGAGGTCCCGTTTGGCCCCCTTGTTCGATCCCTTGCCGGTCCCGAGACGCTTGATGTCACAGAAGATCCCACCGGTTCTGAAGCCCTTTGGCGCGACGATGGCTCCTGGGATGTTGTGAAGCTTGATGTGCACCCGCGTGTTGAACGGGAGATGGAGCCGGAGTGCAATCAAAACGTGTGGAAGGGAGCACTCCGTGCGAAACCCCGGCGACCATGAACCGGTGGAGGAGACGTGGTGGCCTGGTCCGATGGGAGCCCACAGCATGGGCGGGATCGGACCGACGCCCCGGCCTGGAAAGGAAAACACGCCGGGATCCATTCGGATCCGGGCGTGTTTCTGGAATGCCGCGGAGGAGGGGCTCAGCGCTTGGTGTCCAGCGGGTAGAGCCGGATGTCCTTGAACTGGACCTCCATGGGTGGGCCGACGTGGATCTGGAGCGCCAGGATCCCTCGGGTGGGAGCCTTGGCGGCGTCGAGGTCGATGCAGGTCGACATCAGGTGACCATTGATGAAGTGCATCACGTTGTTTCCCTTTGCGACGATCACGTAGTCGTTCCAGTCCTCGGACCGGATGAACTTCTGGAGATCCTCCGGCTTGCCGAGGCTGGCGGTGACCTTGACCTCGGTCTTGCCATCGGTGCCCTTCACGAGGGTCTGTTGTCCGCGCTCGGCGAGGATGCCGCGTCCTCGCTCCTCGTACAGGATGCCGGTGTAGCGGGGGGAGCCATCGATGTCGGCCTGGTAGCCACCCACGATGAACTCGGCGGGGTCCTTGAGCTCGCTGCGGTACTGGATTCCGGAGTTGCCGGAGCCGGTGATCTTGTACTTCAGGTGCAGTTCGAAGTCGCCCACGGTGCCGTTGGTCCACACGAGGAACGTGTTGTTCTTCAGCGGGGCGAATTTCGTGGTGTAGCCGGTGATGGCGCCTTCCTGGACCTTCCAGTGGTGGGGCAGCCCGGCCCAGCCCTCGAGGTTGCGGCCGTTGAAGAGCACCCTAGGGATGGACCCCTTCGGCGCGGCAACGAGGGTGTCGCCGGCTTCGGATCGGACGATCAGCGAGGCGAAGGCGAGGAGAGCGGTGAGGAGGATTCGGTTCATGGAGTCGAGTGGCTGGGAATTCACTTCTTCTTGCCGAAGGCCTTCCGGAGGTTGCGGAGGCCATCCACGGCGATCTCATCGCGGGTCGGCTGGATCCGGCGCCAGATGGCGGCCGCACGGGCGATCACCTTGACGTCGGTGGTGAAGGATTCGATCACGACGTCGCCGTCATACTTCACCGCCTTGAGGGCGGCCACGATGGGCTTCCAGTCGAGGGAGTCGCCACCCGGCGTGCCGCGGTCGGTGCCGCAGGCGTGGAAGTGGCCCAGGAGCTTGCCGGCCTTCTTGATGGCCTCCGCCTGGTTCTTCTCCTCGATGTTCATGTGGAAGGTGTCGAGGTGCAGTCGGAGCGCCTTGGAGTTGACCGCCTTGAGGAGCTTGAGGCCCTGGTCGCAGGTGTTGAGGAAGTCGGTCTCGAACCGGTTCAGCGGCTCGACACAGATCGTGATGCCCTTGGACTCGGCGTACTTGCCGAGCTCCTTGAGGTTCTTCACCACGAGCTGGAACTCCACCTTCTGCTGTGCGGGGTCGACGGCGTCGGCCTTGCCCACCACCGAATAGACCGGTCCGATGATCTTCGCGTGGCCGAGCACGACGGCCTGGTCGACCAGAGCCTTGCAGTAGTCCATCGCGGTCTTCTGCTCCTCGGCGGTGCCGCGGAAGTCGCGGCCGGGTCCCATGCAGGCGCAGATCGATCCACAGACGAGCCCGTTCTTGTCGAGGGCCGCCTTGACCTTGGTGGGATCGATGTGGCTCGGGTCCTCGACCGGGATCTCGACCGAGTCGAATCCCCATTTCTTGAACTTGGGGAACAGCTTGACGCTGTCGGTGGTGAAGGGGGAGACGAAGAGGAAGGAGTTGATGCCGAATCTCATGGTGTGACGGGCGTGAGGCTAGGAACCACGGCGTGGGCCGGGAAGCCTTTTTGTCAGGGGCTGACGGTCAATGGCCCCGGGGTGCTTTCCGAAGGCCGCAGGCAGCGGCTACTTCACATCCGCCGCCGGCACCACGGTCCGCTGCATCTTCTTGAGGTCGTCGAGGGTGCTGCCGCCAACACTGCTCTTGGACGGGGCGTCGAGCCCCTGGTCCACGCTGAGGACCTTCCAGCGGAAGATCTCGGAGTGGCCGTCGGCGAACGAGAACGCCGCCGCCTTCCCGTGCCGCGCGGTCGGGGAGTTCTGCCAGATGTCGCTCGGCGGGGCCTTCGTCGCATAGTAGCCGTCGTCGATCGTCTCCTTGCTCTCGTCGATGAACACGAGGGAACTCGAGGGCGAGGGATCCATGATGTCGGAGTATTTCTTGTACTGGGGATACTTCGTGCCCAGCACCCAGGAGGTGTCGGCCCCGCCATCCTTGCCATCGCTGCCGCCCATCCGTCCGCTCATGGAGAAGGTCCGGACCAGCCCCTTGGGAATCTTCGCCTTCTGGGCCTTCAGCGACTTCGGGAGCTCGAGCGCGGAGGGATCCTTGTAGATGGCCACGGTCGGATTGTAGGTGAAGAGCTTCCCGGTCCGGATGTCGGCCTCGTTGGTCGCGCCGGGCAGGGCCGCCACGTTGCCGTTGATCCAGGCATTCGGGGAGCCCAGCCAGTTCAGCGCGAGCCGGTCGTTGTGGTCGTTGTAGTACATCGACCACCCGATCAGCAGCTGCTTGAGGTTGTTGAGGCACTGGATGCCCTGGGCCTTCTGCTTCGCCTTGCCCAGCGCGGGAAGAAGCATCCCGGCGAGGATCGCGATGATCGCGATCACCACCAGCAGCTCGATCAGGGTGAAGCCGCGGCGCGCGCGGACTGTGACGGGGGAAGTGGAGGTGGGATTCATGGCGCGGTCAGGAAACCAGTCAGGGGAACGTTTCGGAACGATGCGAATCCCATCCGGCTTCTGCCAGTGGAAAAACCGGACAGCAAAAATCCCCGGTCCGGCGTCAGGGACGCCGGCCGGGGGTGTCGTCACCGCTTGGGATACGGGCTCAGGCCTTCCAGCCCTTGCGGTACTGGCGACGCAGCAGGTGCTCGGCCTCCCGGCTGCGGCCGAGCAGGCGGAAGTTCGGTCCGTCCCAGTCGAGCGGGATCCCGGCCCGGATGGCCACGTTGCCAAGCAGCATCGCCTCGGTGAGCGGGGCGGCGTACTCGAAGTTGGAGAATGGCTTGGGGCCGCCCTTGATGGCCGCCACCCACTCGTTCTTCATTCCCTGGTCGCCCTTGCCGTTGCGGGCGAGGGTCGGGGCCGGGGCCACCCAGCCCTTGAAGCGGTCCTCGGGCAAGAGCTTCCAGGAGGCGCCGTAGTCGGA
>CAZZKQ010000379.1:0-3886 GCA_964654875.1 uncultured Verrucomicrobiota bacterium
ACCTTCCACGGCGCCTTGTTCTCAGACCAGAGCCTGTTGAGATGCATGGCTTCCTGATAGGTGTCCATCGGTTGCCAAAAACCCTCATGCCGATAGGAGTGGAGCTGCTGGTCCCGGACCAAGTCCGCCATCGGTTTGGCCTCCATCATCATGTTGGGGTCAGACGGCAGGTAATCGAAGATCCGGTAATCGCACGTCATGAAGCCTCCGCTCACACAAGCCTCCTCAAATTGGGGTTTCTCAGTGAATGCGCGGATGCCTCCAGCCTCGTCAATTCGCAAGGCACCGAATCGACCCGCTGGATGAACTGCGGAGATCGTGCAGATTTTTCCTGCGGTTCGGTGGGCTTGGATCACCGCGTTGATATCAATGGAGGCGACCCCGTCGCCATAGGTCAGCAGGAAGGACTCGCCGCGGGGGATGTATTTCTGGATTTGTTTGACGCGAAAGGCGGTCATCGAGTCCTCGCCGGTCTCAGCCAAGGTCACACTCCAATCCTCCTCGTCATGGGAGTTGTGGAATTCCACTTTTCCACGACGCCCCAACGTCAATGTTGTATCGCACGTGTTCCAAAGATAATTTCGGAAATAATCTTTGATCATATCCCCCTTATATCCAAGACAGAGGACAAAATCTTTGTGCCCGTAATGGGCATATATTTTCATGATATGCCAGAGGATCGGGCGACCGCCGATCGGCACCATGGGCTTGGGACGGTATTCGGTTTCTTCACGAAGCCGGGTCCCTTTCCCGCCGCACAAGATGACAACTTTCATTGTTTTAGTTATGAGATGCCTGCTATTTGGACTTCCTAGATTTTGTCATCGCTTTGGCTCGTTTACCGATTCCAGAACCGCTATTGATATCTGCTTTGACGGACTAATTTTGGTTTTGGCTGACGCCGGGTTGCTGTTGAATCTGACAGCAAGTAATTTTCCTGACTTGATCGCTGGCTGGTTTTTCGGTGCTTCAGCGTCTTTTGAAATGTCGTTTCCTTTTTAATTCACAAACCCACCTGGTTTTGATCCAATGGAACACCATGGGCAATCAATTCAACATTGCATCCGATCTCATTCTGATGATTCGCACCGTCGAGCACATGCCATAACCCTCGAATGTTTCCGTGGTTTTGGTGTTTCTTTGATTTCGCAAAAGTTCCAGCCTGCAGTTGAAAACATGGAAAGATGCAGACCTGGACAGACGTTTGCTGCCAGGAAGCACCTCGATCGGAAGCAGGGAGGATGCCATCCCAATGCCGCAAAGCACTGCAGCACCCACCATCAAGAACCTTTTCCTCCTGCCTTTTCTCCGTGCCTTCGCGTCCCTGTGTGAGGATCTTCCCCTTCTCCGTGTTTCCGGGTCAACGCGCTACCCAGCTCGCCTACCCAGCGTTCCCAGGAATTCCAGGATCATCGGCTCCAGACGCCGCGTCATCTGGGCGGCGGCGTTCAGGAGATCGGGACGCTCCGCGGGGCCGAGGGACAGTTCGGACCCCAGGGAGAACACGGTCCGGATGCCGCGGATGTCATGGATCAGGTGGTCCGCCGCCTCGGGCGTGGTCAGTTGCTTGAGACTCGGATCCACGGGGAGAAGGAGCACCATCGGAGAAGACGCGACCGGTTTGGATCCCTGACCGAACATGAGCGCCTGTTTCGTCGATTCCGGGCCGATGAAGGATTCCGCGAGTCCCAGTTCGATGGCCCGGATCTGATCGGCGATCTCCGCGAGTCGAGCCGAGGTCTCTCCCGGGTGTCCGTGCGCGCTCTCCGCCGCGATGTCTGCAGCGCGGCAGACATCCCGGCAGGCCTGGAGCAGGCAGGCTTCGAGTTGGGAGAGGAGGGGAGACAGGGGAGGTTGAGGGTTGAGGGCCCGGAAACTCACGCGGAGACGCGGAGGCGCGGAGGACCCGAGTTCAGCGCAAAGGGCGAAGCGCGGAGGAACAAGATTGAGGAACCAGAATTCAATGGCGACACGGAGTTTTGGGAGAGATTGGGGCGGGTTTTAGGAAACTGCGACTGCTTTTCGGGAACGCGGAGGGGACGACCCTGACGGGTAAACGACGTGGAGCGGATTGAGATGGGGACCTTAGGGACCAAGTCCCTACCCCGCTCAACTCTTAACCTCGCCCCACCCCTCCTCGACGTTAGTCCCTCAGGTAGCTTCACCCTGGACGCGGGTGAAGAAGGCTTCCACCAAGGCCGGCAAGAGGGTCGCCACTTTCTCCGCATGACGAAGGACGATTGAGATTCGATCTGGATCCAGTTCGAGGTCGTAGGCATGCGTGACGATGTGCCGAAACCCCCGGACATCATGGAGTGCCGTCACGACCTCGGGTGAATACAAAGCGGGTCGGATTCCGGGTACTGCCAAGCCCAACCGATGGACCAACTGGCTGTGCCAGCCACGGTCATCATCGATGTGATTCTCAAACGCCTTAGCCACCCTGAGACCCAACTGCTCCACAACGTTGAAGAAGCGGACCAATTGGTAGGAAGCGCTCTCCAGGCCCATGACTCCACCCTGTTTGAAACGCTCCCGGGCCATTCGAACGGCCTCCGATGCCACCCGAAGATCATCACCGATCTCAGCCCGTAATGTAATCAGACCGATAGAATCCATGGTTCACCTTCCGTCAGAATCTTGTCCCTCAGGCGGGTTTTGGAGAGAACCACGATGTCCACGGGTCGACCCAGGTCCTGCTGCAGCCAGGAACCTAATCCGTGGGACGTGTACCCTGAGGGTTCGTGTTCCAATGCCAGATCAACATCAGACGCCCCGTTGAACCGATCGGCCTGGGTGATGGAACCGAACAGCCAAACCCGGTGTCCCGGAATCCGTTGCTGCAGGCTCTCACGGAGTCGGGAGCGGGTGTCCTCCCAGAGCTGGCGTCGGTCCAGCGTGAGCTGCTCTTCACGCTTCAGCAGCAAAGGGAATGGGGCGGGTTGAGAGATCATGGTAGAGGGCCTCCTACGAGTACGCATGAGGCGAACTGAGAGTTCAAACAGCGGACGGAGGGACCTCGTCCTCTGAGGCGGGTGCTGGAGCACCCTGTGATGCAAGTCACTGCATCACCCACCCGCTGAGGACTGCGGGAGGCGTGTCTGAACCCTCAGCTCTCACCTCTCCACTCTCAGCTCTTCCCCGCCATCTGGTCGTAGATCCACCGATAGGTCTTCTCCATGCCATCGCGGAGCCGAGTGTCTGGCTCCCAGTTGAAGACCTTCTTGATCAGTGTGTTGTCGGAGTTGCGACCGTTCACGCCCTTCGGGGCCTTCAGGTTGTAGTTCCGCTTGAGCTTGATCCCCGCAATCTCCTCGACGATGTCGGCCAGCTGGTTGATCGAGACCAGCTCGCTCGATCCGATGTTGATCGGCTCCACGAAGTCGCTGGCGGTCAGCATCTGGGTGCCCTTCAGGCAATCGTCGATGTACATGAAGGATCGGGTCTGATGACCGTCGCCCCAGATCTCCAGCTCCTTCGGTCCGCCCAGCTTCGCGGCGATGACCTTGCGGCACATGGCTGCGGGGGCCTTCTCACGTCCGCCGTCATAGGTACCGAAGGGCCCGTACACGTTGTGGTAGCGGGCCACCCGAGTCACAATCCCGAAGTCCTCTCGGAAATGGCGGCACATACGCTCGCTGAAGAGCTTCTCCCAACCATATCCATCCTCGGGCATTCCGGGATAGGCATCTTCCTCCTTGAGGGCGGTGACGTTCGGGTCGCGCTGCTTGTCGGCGTTGTAGACGCAAGCGCTGGAGGCGTAGAAGTAGCGTTGGATCCCCAGATCCCGCGCGGCCATCAACAGGTGCGTGTTGATGAGCACCGACAACATGCAGAGGCCCTTGTTGAGCTCGATGAAGCCCATGCCGCCCATGTCGGCCGCCAG
>CAZZKQ010000380.1:0-3883 GCA_964654875.1 uncultured Verrucomicrobiota bacterium
CCGGCTGATCGACGTTGGACGCGGCCGCCCAGGCCACAAGGCCCGGACCGGCGATGGTCATCGCACCTGGAGCTCCGAAGGTCACCGAGCCGGCGGGCAGCTCCACAGGCAGAGCCTCGGTGGGCTTGATCAGGGCGGTCTTGAGGGCACCACCCGACGCCTTCGCGGCGACAGGAACCGAGAACAGGGTGGTCACCGTCACGGCACCCTTCGTCCCGGCTTTGCTGGCCGAGTAGTTGGCCGCCACGGTCAGGAGCGTTCCTTCCGGCACGATGTCCGAACCGAGGTCGAACTCGAATGAGCCCACCGCCGGATCCTTGTCACCGATGCCGTTGTCGACACCCGAGAACAGGTGCTTCGAACCCTGGATCCATCCGTTGGGATACAGGGCCGCATCCACGGCCTTGCCGGTCGCAAGGCCCTCGGCATCGGCGATGTAGAGATCGATCGAGGCCACGGGATTCGAGGCGCTCGGCTTCGGCAGGGTGCCGACGATCTTGTTCACGGTCGTGCTGGGGCTCAGGGTCGGGATCAGACCGTTGTCGGGATTCGCCACGAAGCGGGCGTAGTAGTTGGTCATGAACGCGCCATCCGCCTTCAGGGGATCCACCGGTGGCGTGTTGTTGTTGACGAGCGTATTGCCCCGGAGGGAAACGATCGCCGTCTGGTTCAGCTCGCTGAAGAACGGCTGAAGGGCCCCGGCAGCCACAACCTCGGCGAGTGTCGCCTGAGGCCAGTTGTTGTAGACCACGTTGCCCTCGAGGCTGTCGCTCACGCCATCGAGGTCGGAACCGAACTGATAGATGGCGGATCCCCCCGGAGCGTTGAGCGGAGAGACCGCGTTGACGAACCGGGTCTTGCCGTCCACGCCCATGCCGAAGTAGTTGCCCGCCACGACGATGTTGGTGCCCGGCGTCTGGCCGTAGAACTCGATCGTGTGGTTGTAGCCGCCAAGGCTCTCCGGGAGCATGCCGCCGAACACATTGCGCTCATCGGCATCGTTGGCACCGTCGCCATCCACACCGATCACGGTGTTGTTGCCGGCCCGGCCGATCTCGATGTAGCCCTCAAAGTTGCCCTTCAGCTCTTCCACGAGTGCCACATTGTAGTCCGTGTTTCCATCCGGCAGCACACCCATGAAATTGCCGGAGATGCGATGGTTCTCACCCTCGAGGATGGCCGGGATTCCAGGGACGCCCGCAATGACGTTGAATTCCGACCGCGGACTCTTCGAACCCTTCGCCACGCCAACGGTCACGCCGCTGACCAGGATCGTATTGGTCACCTGATTCTGGTCGTTCTTGCCGCGGTAGCGGAACCCAGTCACGCCGTCCGCCGGCGCGATGAACGGCTTGGTCTTGCCGTCGAGGTCCACACCGATCCAGCACCCGTTGACATGCCCGTTGGCACCCTTGGCGAACGAGACACCATAGAGGGAGATATCCTGGTTGGCTCCCGTCAGCGGCACCGCCAGGAGGCAGAGTCCGCGGACCACGTTGCCCGTGCCCTGGTAGAATCCAAGGATCGCCGCCTCGGTGTCACCATAGCCGGTGCTGTCGTTCGGGGTATCACCCGCGAAGTCCAGCAACGTCGAGTTCCCGTTCCGCGAATCGAGCACGATTTTGATCTTCGCGTTGTTGGCGGCGAGGATCGGGTTGGTGTTCGGCGAGGAGCCCGGCTGGCTGTAGCCGTCGATCGTCAGATTGCTGACCTTGATCAACGGATAGCCGCCGGCCGGGGTCTTGAGGTAGTGCGGGCCGGCTCCGGGGATGTTGAAGTTGATGATATCCCCGTCGCCCGCCTGGGCCAACGCCTCGGAGAGCGTGGTCTGTCCCGCCACCGGGACATCGCTGGCCGTCGTGACGGTGATCGTCTTCGGGCCAGCCACAACGGCTGCATTGTAGTGGGCCTTCGCCTGGGCCGCGGTGAGGGCCTTGTTGTAGACGGCCACTTCATCGATGGAACCGGTGAAGTTGTCCGCCCAACCCTCGCCGGTCGACCCGATCGCCCAGTCACCATCGGGGACGGCGACCGCACCCACGGCATCCGCCTGGCTGGCGAGCTGGGTTCCATTGCGATAGAGACGCCACGTGGTGCCGTCATAGACGCCAACCAGGTGGACCCAGTTTCCGGACCCCAGGTCGGAACCCACCGGCGCACGGACTCCGTGGAAGCCGGCGCTGTCGGTGGATCCGAGGACGTACTCGTTGCCGTTCTCGATGCGGAGGGAGACCTCGTTGGGGCTGAGGAGTGAGCCGGCAAGGGTGATGCCCGCCTCGCCGGGGGAGGCGAAGTCGGACTGGAGGGCCGGACCATGGGAGAGGATGCGCGCGACAGCCCCCTGTGTGGCGTCCGGCTTGACCCAGGCCTCGAGGCTGATCTGACCCGAGAAGTTGAGGGAAGCGGGGTTGTTGAGGGAGACGAAGTTGCGATCGGTGATGGGCACCGCGGCATTTTCACCCGTGAAGCCAGGCCCAGTGACGCCTGGGGCGGTATTCGCACCATTGACCATGACACCCTCTGCGAGGGCCCCAACGAAGCCGCTGTTGCCGGCGGAGGCGCTGGCCGGCTCATTGAACCGCAGATAGAGCGGCGGCAGGGTGACACGCTCCTTGGTCTGGTCAGGCGAGTTGTTGACGTCGAACCCAGCGGTGTAGACGAGGGACTCGTAGGGCTTTGCCGGGTTGCGGGTCTTGCCCGCCTCGTAATGGGCCGTGATCTGCTCGGGCTTGAGGACGTAGTTGTTGTAGAAGGCGACCTCATCAACACCACCCTCGAAGGGGTTGGATCCGATGCCCGAAGCCTGATTGTAGGCACCGATGCCGAAATCGGCGGGGACGCCCACGGGCTTGCCCTGCCCTTCCTCGGGAACAGCCCGGTTGGCGGCGTAGAGGGCGTTCTCATTGCGGGCGACCTGCTTGCCATCGACATAGGCAGTCAGGATGCCCTGATACTGATGGTTCCCATTGCCGCCGGGATCGCCGTTGTCGGTCTGGGGTTCCCAGGTGACGACGAGGTGCTGCCAACGGCCGACCTCATAGTTGGTGCCGGTGAGCACATCCTGGCCTGAGTTTCCGTTGCCACTGTACATCCGGAAATTCCAACCGAGGCCTTCCGATGCGGGATAGGTCTCGTTCGGATTGCGCTGGAAGATGACCCATCCGGTACGGCTGGTGCCGCTGGGTCCCACCATGCGGTTGTTGATGGGGCATTGTCCGCCCTGCTTGTCGCGCATGGGCTTGAGCCATGTCTCGAAGGTGAACGGAACGCTGGAATCCGGGTTGAAACCCTCGTTGAAGGGAATCGATGCGGAGGCATAGCCGTTGCGGCTGTGGTAGATCACGGTCGTATCCCCGGAGTCACCGGCGAGGGCACCCGGGACACCCGGGCGGATCTCGGAGGTGTAGGTCCCATTTCCAGCGGCCCGGAGATCACCCACGTTCACAAGACCGCCAGCTCCCGGCGCCAACTCCCCGAGACGGAGGTAGACGCTGGGGTTGTCGGACTTGACCAGCGCAGGATAGGCCGCGGTCCGACCCGCATTGGTCGCGTTCTGGTAGTGCGCCTTGATCTGCGCGGCCGAGAGCTTCGCCGGGTAGAAGGCGAACTCGTCGACGGCTCCGAACCAGGGATTCAGGCTGCTGTTGGAGTTGTTGTAGCAGCCCAGAGACAGCATGGGCTGGCCGTTGATCGCCTGGGCCGGATCATGGTCGTCCGTGACGGGCGCGTAGGCCGGCTTGCTGTCGTTGGTCCACTCGGAGGTGTTGGCCAACTCGCCATCGATGTACATCGAGAGCTTGGTGCCCACGCCGGCTTTACCGACCGGCTCGTAGACCACCACCATGTGGGTCCATTTGCCGAGGACGAACGGCAGACCACTCGT
>CAZZKQ010000381.1:0-3876 GCA_964654875.1 uncultured Verrucomicrobiota bacterium
CGATCTTGCCCAGTGGCTCGTCGCGCCGGAGAACCCCTTGACCTCGCGCGTCACGGTGAACCGCTTCTGGCAGCAGTTCTTCGGTACCGGACTCGTGGCCACGCCCGATGACTTCGGATCCCAGGGCCAGCCACCCAGCCATCCGGAGCTCCTCGACTGGATGGCGTCGTACTTCCAGGCGACCGGATGGGACGTGAAGAACCTGGTCCGCCTGATGGTGACCTCGGCGAGCTACCGTCAGTCCTCCAAGGTCACGCCCGAGATGATCGCGCGCGACCCGGCCAACCGGCTGTTCGAGAGGGGGCCCCGGTACCGTCTGGACGCCGAGCAGCTGCGCGACAACGCATTGTTCGTGTCGGGCCTCCTCGACGGCACGTTTGGAGGCAAGGGCGTTCGGCCCTATCAGCCACCGAACATCTGGGAGCCCGTCGCCTACTCGGGATCCAACACCAAGGACTACCGTCAGGATGCCGGCGGCTCACTGTATCGCCGCAGCCTCTACACCTTCTTCAAGCGCACCGCCCCGGCGCCGTTCATGACCTCGTTCGATGCCCCCAACCGCGAGCAGTTCTGCACGCGACGCGAACGGAGCAACACCCCGCTGCAGGCCCTGCAGCTGATGAACGACGTCCAGCACTTCGAGGCCGCCCGCGGGCTCGCCGAGCGAATGCTGCTGGAAGGCGGGAAGACCCCGGAGGACCGGATCGCCTATGGGTACCAGACCGTGCTGGCCAGGAAGCCTTCGGCCGACGAGCTCGCGGTGGTTTCCGATGCCCTGAAGCAGCACCTGCAACGGTACGCCGGGGATGCCGACGCGGCGAAGAAGGCGACCACCTTCGGCGAGTCGCGTCCGAACCCCTCGCTCCCCGAGGGAGAGCTCGCGGCCTACACCCTCGCGGCCAACCTCCTCCTGAACCTCGACGAAACCGTCACCCGCAACTGAACCATGCAACCCCTCCTCGATTTCCAGCGGCACGAGACCCGTCGCCAGTTCTTCGGCAGCACCGGACTCCGCATGGGCGGTCTCGCGATGGCCCTCATGGGGGCCAAGGCCAGCCTGAATCCCCTGCGCGCGGCGGCCAACGACCGGGTCCATCCCGCCCTGCCTGGATTCCCCAACTTCGCCCCCAAGGCCAAGTCCCTGATCTACCTCCACATGAACGGCGCGCCGTCGCAGCTCGACATGTGGGACTACAAGCCGAACCTGCATGAGCAGTTCGACAAGGACCTTCCGGCATCGATTCGGATGGGTCAGCGCATCACGACGATGACCTCGGGACAGGCCCGCCTGCCGGTGGCGCCGTCGATGTTCAAGTTCACCCAGGCCGGCAAGTGCGGCCGCTGGATCAGCGAGATCCTGCCGTACACCGCGGGTGTCGTGGACGACATCGCGCTGGTGAAGACGGTCCACACCAACGCCATCAACCACGATCCGGCCTGCACGTTTGTGATGACCGGTTCCGAGGTGGCAGGGAAGGCGAGCCTGGGCTCCTGGCTGACCTATGGCCTCGGCAGCGAGAACAACGACCTGCCCGGTTTCGTCGTCCTCACCCCGACGTGGTCCTCGAAGTCCGCCGCCCAGGCGCTGTTCACCCGGATGTGGAGCAGCGGCTTCCTGCCGGGACGCTACAACGGCGTCGCCCTGCGGTCGGTTGGAGATCCCGTCTTGTTCATCCAGAACCCCCCGGGCGTCAGTGGGAGCGATCGGCGGACCATGCTCGACGCGCTGAACAAGCTCAACGAGCGGTCATTCCGCGAGTTCGGGGACCCTGAGATCCAGACCCGGATCGCGCAGTACGAGATGGCGTTCCGGATGCAGTCGAGCGTCCCGGACCTTGTGGACCTTGGAAAGGAGTCTCAGGCCACGCTGTCGCTCTACGGCGACGAGGTGAAGAAGCCGGGCACCTTTGCGGCAAGCACCCTGTTGGCGCGGCGCCTGGTCGAACGCGGTGTCCGGGTCGTCCAGATCCTGCACCGTGGATGGGACCAGCACGGCAGCCTCCCCACCGACATCCGGGCCCAGTGTAAGGACATCGACCAGGCCACCGCGGGACTGCTCACCGACCTCAAACAGCGCGGTCTGCTTGACGAGACCCTTGTGGTCTGGGGCGGTGAGTTCGGGCGCACGGTCTATTCGCAGGGCACGCTGAAGCGGGACGACTACGGACGGGACCACCATCCGAAGAATTTCTGCATGTGGCTTGCCGGCGGCGGAATCAAGGGCGGCATCAGCTATGGTGAGACCGACGACTTCAGCTACAACCCGGTCGAGAACCCGGTCGACCTGAACGATCTCAACGCGACCCTCCTCCACTGCATGGGCATCGACCACTCGAAGTTCACCTTCAAGTACCAGGGCCTGGACCAGCGTCTGACGGGTGTGGAACCCGCCAGCATCGTGAAGGGCCTCCTCGCCTGAGCCGCGATCCAATGGGAGCCCTTGCCTCCAGTTCCCGGGAGTAGACCGCATGGGTTTCCGGCCGTACGAATCCCCTCGTGGTGTGCTGCTGATGGCAGCACTGGCCGCGATGTGGCTGGGAGCGTGCGGGTCTATGGCGGCACCCGTGGGTTCCAGCGTCCGCGACCGGGCGGCCCTCAAGGTCCTCCAGCAGGAATGCTTCGCCTGCCATGCGGACGCCAAGCGCAAGGGCGGCCTCTCGCTGTCGTCCCGGGAATCCATCCTTCAGGGTGGTGACGAGGGTCCGGCCGGTGTTCCCGGGAAGCCGGATCAGAGCCGTCTCCTGACGCTCGTCCAGCCGGGGGCCGAGCCCCACATGCCCCCCAAGAAGCAGCTGGATCCCGCGCAGATCCGTCTGCTCCGGGACTGGATCCGCTCCGGCATGACCTGGGACCAGGAGTTCCTCGACGAGGAGGATGCCCCGGAGCCGGTGACCTTCGTCCCGCTGCCGCCCGGACTCTCACCGGCGCTCGGTGTCGCCGTCTCACCCCAAGGCGATCGGGTCGCCATGGGCCAGGGGGCGGTGCTCACCGTCCGGGATCTTGCCCAGACCAATGGCCCCGTGTTCGTCCAGGCAGAGGCCCATCCGGAGGGAATCGATTCGGTGGCCTGGACTCCCGATGGGAAGACGCTGGTGACCGGTGGATTCCGTCGCGTGCGGTTCTGGGATGCCGACACCGGCAGTCCGCGTGGCGACTGGACGAACAGTCTCGTGGGCCGCATCCGGGCCCTCGCGTTCGCGCCCGATGGACTGACGTTGGCGGTGGGAGACGGCGTCGAGGGGCGGGCCGGACGCGTCCGGCTGGTTCCCTGGATGGAGCCCACGCGAAGACCGGTCTCCTGGAAGGCCCATGCCGATGCCGTGTTCGATCTCGAGTTCAGCGCCGATGGATCGCGTCTGGTCACGGCGGGCGGGGATCATCGGGTTCGGGTCTGGAATCCTGCGACCCGCGAGGAGATCGCCACCCTTGAGGGGCACACCGCCCAGGTGTTCGCCGCGGCCTTCAACACCAATGCCACCCAGGTGGTGAGCGGCGGTGCGGATCGTCAGATCAAGGTCTGGGACATCGCCACACGCGAGAAGCTGGTGACGCTCGGCAATCCCGCCTCCGGCGTCTCCGGCGTGGCCTGGCCGGCCGACAGCTCCACCGTCTTCACCGTCTCGGAGTCGGGCGCCGTGCATCGCTACACCCAGCTGAAATCCCACTCCGGGGAACAGAGCTCGGCCACGGCCGACGAGAAGCATCTGGGCGACCTTGCGTCCGGTGCGGTCTGCCTCAGCGCCTCCACCAACGGTGCCCGCATCGCGGCCGGTGGGCAGGATGGCTCCGTCCGGGTCTGGGACCGCGACGGCAAGCTCCTCGCCTCCTGGAGTGGGATCTCCAACCGTCCGACGGCGTCCCTGCTTCCGGCCCTTG
>CAZZKQ010000382.1:0-3851 GCA_964654875.1 uncultured Verrucomicrobiota bacterium
CGGGGTCTTTGCCGACAGGCTGATCAAGAAAGCGTTGACCTCGGGGCGTACCGTGGGCCGTGTGGTCCTGCCCCCATTCGAGCCGGGTCGCCGTCGTGAGCTCGCCGTCCAACGGCACTGAACCGCAACCCTCCCCGCGCCCATGTTCAAGCTGTCGAATTCCGCCGTGGTCCTCCTCGAGGAGCTGTTGCGCACGCGTCAGCCACAGGTGTTCGGGAGCTGGTTCCAGGACGCCGTGGCGGTCGCGCTTGGAACGCTGCCCGAGTATGCCGACTGCTACGTCAACCCGGGCGCTGGACAGCCGGACATTCTCGCAGGGACAACGGGTTTCGAGGTCAAGACCACATCGACAGGCACCGTCAATCTCGAGGGCAACTACCAGGCGATCCGTCCGCAGTATCCCGTCTTCAAGCTCATCGGCCTCCGGACCGACGTCAGTCCCTTCCTCCTCTGGGTGATCGAGATGCCCTCGGATCCGCCAGGCTCAATCACATTCAGGGCGGTGATGCCCCAGGCCGCGCCGGTGGATGGCCGGTTGGGTCCGATCCTCGCTCGACGTCTGTCGGCGGTGCTGGTGGCAGCGGGGACATCGTGGATCTCCGCCCAGGACCGGAAGGAAGCCTCAATCGTGCTCAAGAACGTGGCCGCCGGCATGGCGTGGCCCGATTCTTCGATCCCATGAAATGGGCCGGCCCCGTCTTAGCTGAAGCGTGGCGGGAGGGGTTACGTGCAGTTCGAGGAGATGTCCGACCTGGAACGACAGGAAATCCGGCGGGCCCTTCTTCGCTGCTGCGAACCGGACACCCTGGCCATGGTGATGACCAACGAGGCTTGGGTGGATCTGTTCCATCGGATACTGATCACGGCCCATGGGTCGGGATTGGGATGGAGTGATTGGGAGTCGGGGTTGCTTTGGGATTCTGTCCCAGCCTGAATCCCTGTGGATTCCAACGTGGAGGTTGGGTTGCCCGTATTCCTGTGACGAGCCGCGGTCCGCGCTCAGTTCGTGATGAGGCTCCGGTGGAGGAGCGTGCCGAGGGCCTGGTCGTGGGTGTCGAAGCGGACCGAGTGGTCGGTGCGTCGGGTGATGAGTTCGACCCGGGGCGGTACGGGTTCGCGGCGGACGAGGTCGCCCGACTCGGGGGAGTCGAGCCAGGGACGGATTTCCCGGACGCTCTCCGGGGCTCCCTTCCGGGGTGGATGGCCCGATTCCTCCAGCGCCTCGAGGATCGCCGCGTCGAGCAGCTTGTCCCACAGCTTCACGAACAAGTCGTGGGAACCGTAGACATCGGCCGAGCTGAGCGCGCCGTTGACCTCGAAGAGGTAGCCGACGGCGTCAGGCTTGTCCGAGAGCAGGCCGCCAAGCCGGGCATGGAATTCCCGACGACGCGTCTGGATCCCCTCATGCTCCCGGGTGAGCGGGTAGCTGGACGGGGAGATCTTGTGGCAGACTTCCTCCCCCAGGCTGGCCGCGAGGGCCTGCTGGGAGTCCGCGATGCGCCTCCAGACCTCGGCCTGGCTCCGGCCCAGCTTCGCTGCCATCCGGAGTTTTTTGCCGGCGAGGTACATGTCTGAGCTCGAGAACTGGGTGGCGTCCTCATTGGCGCGCCGATGCCAGCGGCCGCGCTCCACACAGAAGGAGGGGATGGGAACCCGCCCGGATCGCGCAGGCAGGACAAAGTCGACCGCAAGCGTCCGGTCCTGGCGGCCGCCCTTCACGATGTCGCCGGCCTGGATGTAGAGGTCCAGGTGCTCGGAGAGGTTCTCGACCTCGAGCTGGCCGACCTCACCGGTCTCGTGGACGAGGACGCACCTGGCCTGCAGGGCCTCGGCGAGCGGCATGAACCGTGTGCCGTCGAAGGTGTTGGGTCCGTGGATGAGGTGGAGGGTGAGGTTCTCGTGGGTGAAGGGACCGGTGAGGCGGAATGGGGTGTCAGTCATCGCCGCCATCATGGCAGACCGGAGTGACAGGAATGGTCACAGCCCGCGGCCGGACTTGGTACAACCCGTCAGAATCGTCGGGTTCAGGCCCCGGGTGGCCTTCATTCCCGCGTCGCGACCACCGCCAGCATCTGCCGGGCCCGGCTGGCGCCCATGAAGAAGGCGACCTGGTCGCCCTCGTCGGGACACGGCCACGGCGGGAAGTCGATCAGCACCACCGCGAGATGGTCGAGCCCCTTGGCGCGGTTGACCGATCCGAAGCCGATGCAGCCCCGTGGAGGCTGGAGTCCGTCGTGCAGCGGGAGGCCCGCCACCGTCGTGCATCCGGCCAGCGCCGACCGCCCGAGGGAGCCGCGACGGGACAGGACCAGGATCTCCTCCGGCCGCGCCCAGCCCTGGTCCAGCCATCGGCGGATGACCTCGTCCACCCGCTGTCCCTCGTCGCCTGAGAGCACCTCGTGGGACTCGACATCCGGCCCGAGGGGCAGGGGGCCCGACTGCTGCAGCCCGGCCCGGAGGACGGACAGCGCGGGAGTGTCGAGGGACAGCAGGAACTGGAAGATGGGGCGACTGTATCGGAGCGTGGCTTCGAGATGGACCCGCACCGGGCTGAAGCCCTTCTCGCCGAGGAGCGCGGCGGCCTCGAACCGGCCCGGGCGGAAGGATGGACGCTGCGCCGCATCGAAGAACACGCCGATGCGCGATCCGCTGCCCTGGCGCAGCAGGGCCCAGTACACGGGCCACCACCCGCAGGATGGTCTGCCCGCGTCGCCCTCCGGGGCGGTCGTGTCGTGGTCCTGGGCCTCGTCGACGATCAGCGCATCGAACTCCGGCACGATGCGGCGCTCGACCACGAGCCTCCGGAGCGTGGACGGAATCTCGACCTCGAAGAAGCGGGTCTTTCCGGCGGGGTCCGAAGGCGGGGCGAAGGGGAGGCCCGCGGTGTCGAGGATCCGCGTCGCGAGCGCCTCCCAGGACATCACGGTGATCGATTCGGGCCTGAGTCCGTGACGACGTTTCAGGCGCTCGACGAGGTCACCCAGCTGCGCCGAGAACGCGAGGTTGTACCCAAGGATGAGGACCTTCTGGTGGTTGTCCTGGACCCACCGCCGGGCCAGCTCGAGGGCGAGCCAGGTCTTGCCGCTGCCGACGCCTCCGGAGACGAGGAACTGCCGGTTGACGGCGAGCTGGGACAGCAGCGGGTACCGGGCCTCCGTCTGGCGCATGATGAGCCGGTCGATGTTGTCGACGAAGTGGCGGATGGCCTCCGGCCTGGCATCCGCCCCGAACGTCTCGAAGAACAGGCTGCGCCCCTCGGGATCCAGCTTCGCATTCCATCCCCGCATCCGTTCCTCCCAGACCTCGGGGAACCTCCGGAAGTCCGCCCGATCGAGCAGGAACTCGCGTTGGATGCCGAAGTGGTCCCTCGCATCCGGAGGCAGGCTGAGATCCGGGGCGCCGATGGCCCGACCCACCCAGAGGCGGCGACCCTCGGACTGGACCGCCTTCAGCTCCCGGATCACACCCTTCCACTCGGCGTTCATCTGGAACTGGGGATTGTCCCCGTCGGCGGTGCTCCATTCCCCGGTGTACGGGTTCATGGTGATCACCCCGGCCTTGACCTCGATGACCAGGAGTCCGCCCTGGGGGCCGAGGACGAGGAAATCGCCCTCCCGGACCACACCGGCGTTGTCACGGTAGTGGAATCCCCAGCGGATGACCCAGTCGTCGGGCAGGAGGGCCAGCAGCTCGGCGACCTGGACCTCGGATTCGGGACAGCGTTCGGGTGGACGGTTGCAGATCCACAGGGCCATGTCGGAGGCTCCCCGGAGAGCGGATCCGGGCCAAGCCCAACTTCATGGGCTGATGGGCTGCCGGGGGAGGGTCCTCCGGGGACGTCACCCGCGAGG
>CAZZKQ010000383.1:0-3846 GCA_964654875.1 uncultured Verrucomicrobiota bacterium
GGCTGTCCTTGGGAACCGGATGATCCGAAAAAGCGATCCAGTCCCCCTTCGGCGAGACCCGTGGATGCCCGAACGTGCCCGAGGTTTCCGCCAACTGGAGCCCACCTCCCTGGGTCGGATGCTGCTCGAGGCGCCATCGCCCCCCGGCCTTGCGCACCACCACGTACTGTTCGCCATCGGGATACCAGTCGGCGTCCTTGACCTCCGTGAGCACCTCGCGCGGAGTCCCGCCGGACAGCGAAACCCGGGCCAGGGTGCCCAGACCCGAGAACCATCCGACCCCGACCCGGTTGAGAAGGATGGCCATCTCCCCCTTCGAGGAGACCGCCAGGATGTCGGCGTTCGTATAGCCGAGGGTCCGAGCCTCCGGGGTGCCCGGTCGGGATGAGAACACCTCGATGGGCTTCATGTTCCATTTCGCGCCGTAGACGACATTCTCGCCGTCGGGAGCAAACCGGGCGTTCATGACGGTGCCCCGACCAAAGGTCACCTGGCGGAACTCCGGCTGTGGATCCACCGAATCCACCATCAACAGCCGGGCCATCAGGAGAATCAGCAGCGAGGCCGCAAACGGGATCCACCATTTGGGCAACAGGGACTTGGGTTCGGTGATGATCCGTCGATAGCCGCTCTGCTGGGACAACCCCTCGAGGGCGAAGGCCAGATCGCTTGCCGACTGGAATCGATGCTCGGGACGTTTCTCGAGGCACCGGTTGACCACGCGGTCCAGCCCCGGGGGCAGGTTCGGGGTCAGCCCGATCAGGTCGGGCGGCTCCTCCCTGAGCACCGCCGTCATGGTCTCGGCACTGGTGGGCCGGCGGAATGCCCTCTGGCCCGAGATCATCTCGTAGAGGATCGCGCCGAACGCGAAGAGGTCGGACCGATGGTCCGCCTCACGCCCTGTCACCTGTTCGGGTGACATATAGCAGGGGGTGCCGAGCACCATGCCGCTCTCCGTGGGCGACTGGATCGCGGCGCGTGAGCCGGAATCGGTCAGGGAATCCACCTCACCGTCGGGCCGCCGCGGCCGAAACCCGCGGCCGGTCACCTGGCGCAGCTTGGCGAGGCCGAAGTCGAGGATCTTCACCCGGCCATCCTCGGTGATGTAGATGTTCTCGGGCTTCAGGTCCCGATGCACCACCCCCCGGGAATGGGCCTCCGCGAGACCCGAGGAGATCTGCAGTGCGTATTCCAGCGCTCGTCGCATCGGCAGGTTTCCCTGATGGAGCTCCTCGCGCAGAGTGCGGCCCTCGAGCAGTTCGGAAACAATGTAGGGAGCACCCTCGTGGGTGCCCGTGTCGAAGATCATCAGGAGACCCGGATGGTTCAGACCCGCAAGGGTCTGGGCCTCCTGTTCAAACCGCTGGAGCCGATCGATGTCCTTCGCGAACTCCGGACGCAGCACCTTGATGGCGACATCCCGCCCCAGCCGATGGTCCTGGGCCCGGAACACCTCTCCCATGCCACCGGTCCCGATCACCGAGATCAGTTCGTAGGGGCCCAATTTGTCGCCGGCGCGCATCAGGTTCTCAGCAAGGTCGTTGGTGACTGGACCCCAAACCCTGCGACCTTTCAAGTCGTGGACCCGATCCCACCCACTTCTTCCCTGAACCGATCGATTCCACGTCAGAGTTCCGAATCCGGATGCTTGCGGTCCATCTGTCGGGGACGGCGGTCCACCGTATCCTTCGGCAGCTCTGCGGTGAACTGGCCGGTGTCGCCCAGCACGCTCTGGAGCTTCCGCAACCGCTGCCTCAGCTCAGACACCCGGTCCGCCTGGTCGGCGTCCCCGAATCGGTTCCGGAGTTCATCAGGGTCCTGGACGAGATCGAACAGCTCCCACTGGTCCGCCTTCCAATAGTGGATCAGTTTGTGGGTTGCGGTCCGGATGCCGTAGTGGGCCCGGGTGTTGTGGTGTCCGGGATCGTGGTAGTAGCGGTAGTAGATCTCCGAGCGCCACTCCGCAGGCCTCTTTCCTTGGAACAACGGAACCAGGCTGCGGCCCTGCATCTCGTCCGGGATCCGGGCGCCCGCAAGATCCAGGAAGGTCGGGGCGAAGTCGCAGTTGATGGCCAGGGCCTCGCTCGTGGATCCGGGTCGGATCCCTGCCGGCCACCGGGCCAGGAAGGGCATCCGGCTCGAGGGCTCATACATGAACCGCTTGTCGTACATCCCGTGCTCCCCAAGGAAGAATCCCTGGTCGCTCGTGTAGATCACAAGCGTGTTGTCCCCCAGCCCGTTGGCATCGAGCCATTCCATCAGCTCGCCCACACTGTCGTCGACGCTCTGGACGCAGCCCAGATAGTCCTGCATGTAGCGCTGGTACTTCCACCGGTCGAGGTCACGACCCCGCAACACCGTGGGCTGGCCATCGACCATCCATGACACCTCCGTCGGCACCTCGTTCAGCCACCGCTGACGATCCGCGGCAGACAGGTCCTCGGGCGGGGTCAGCTTCAGGTCGTATCGGGACAGGTTCCTGAAGATCGACTGCCGCTGCTCGCGCAACGCGTCAGCCCGACCGACATGGTCGTCCCAGAGCGTCGGGGGCTCCGGGATCGTCTTCAGCGCAAACTCCCGACGATACCGGTCGCTGGGCGTCCATTCCCGATGTGGCGCCTTGTGATGACACATCACGAAGAAAGGCCGGTCCCTCGGACGCTTTTCCAGGACGTGCCGCGTCAGCCGCGTGATGATGTCGGTGACATAGCCCCTGTAGATCCGATGGCCGTCGCGGTCATAGAGGACGGGATCGTTGTATCGGCCCTGACCCGGGAGGATTTCCCAATGGTCGAAACCCTGGGGGTCGGATCCGAGATGCCACTTCCCGATCATGGCCGTGTAGTAGCCGGCATCCCGCATCCGGTGCGCCACGGTGGTCCGTGCAGGGTCGATGTCGTTGAAGACAGGGACCCCGTTGCGATGGCTGTACTGGCCGGTGAGGAGCGTCGCCCGGCTCGGCGTACAGATCGAATTCACCGCATAGCAGCGGTCCAACCGCAGGCCCTGCGCCCCAAGTCGGTCCAGGTTCGGGGTCTGGTTGACACGGCTTCCATAGGCTCCGATCGCCTGGGTCGCGTGATCATCCGTCATGATGAACAGGATGTTCGGACGGGGTGGTGTCGCAGCCCGGCAGGTGTTTGGCGGGACAAGGGCGGCAATCACCACCCACGCCAGAGTGAGAGCCAGGACTGCCCTGCCGTGGAGGCAACCGTCTGGACGGGTCGGGGCATGGGCGGAAATGGACATGCCCCGTTTTCCTGGATCGATGGGATTTCGCGAGCGGGAAATCAGGAACCCAGCGGGTCCGCTGCAACGCCGGTCACTTGGGCGCGAGGGAGAGCTTCAGGGCAGGCACCCCGGCCGGCCGGATCACAGCCGGCAGGAAGGCACCATTGTTGGCCCCGACCTCCTTCGCCATCAGCTCATTCATCAGGAGGTTCATGCGCTCCAACGTTCCCCGATGCTTCACACGGTCCAGGGCGAGGTTCACCAGCTCGTTGGGGTCGGTCTTGAGATCGAAGAGCTGAACATCGTTGTGGACGAACAGCTCATCCAAGGTCACCGGGGTGTTGAAATTGTCCGGCGAGTAGAACCGGGCCAGCTTGAAGCGACCGTCCGACACGAAGGACAGGAACCCCCTCTTGCCGAGCTTTCCCTTGAGCTGCGCAGGGTCGGTGGCCTTCTCGGCGTCCGGTCCCGCGCCACCGGTCAGGGTCTCGGTGCAGTGGGCGGCATCCAGGGTGAGCAGGCCCACGTACTGGAAGAGGGCCCCCTTGCGGATGGCGTTCGGATTCGAGCGGTTCTCAGGACGAAGGCCCGGGGTGAAATCCATGCCGGGAAGAC
>CAZZKQ010000384.1:0-3844 GCA_964654875.1 uncultured Verrucomicrobiota bacterium
GCAGCAACAGCTGGGGCGTCGACGGCTCCGTGTCCTCCGAAGGCGGAGCCATCGTCGCCAACGACATGCACCTCGACCTGGGCGTCCCGAACATCTGGTACCGGGTCAGCGCCCGTTGGACGGACGACGGCCGGTCCCGCCAGTTCGACGGCGTCACCCTGCCGGGTGCCCCGGTGTTCATCATCGGCAGCAACGGCCGGATCGCATGGGGATTCACCCACGCCGCATTGGACGTGACGGATGTCATTCTCGTCGAGACCGACCCCTCCAACCCGAGGCGGTATCGGACACCGGACGGATGGCGGGATCTGGAGTCCGTGACGGAGGAGATCCGGATCGCCGGGGCTCCTGCCCGGATGATCCATCACGATCGAACCCTCTGGGGCCCGGTCCTCGGCACCAACGCTCTGGGCCAGACCCTCGCCCTGCGTTGGGTGGCGCATCAGCCGGAGGCGTTGAACCTTCAGCTGCTTGAGCTCGAAACGGCGGGTTCGGTGGAGGACGCCGTCCGGGTCGCCCCGACCTGTGGCATCGCAGATCTCAACCTGCTCGTCGGGGATCGGGAAGGTCACCTCGCATGGACCCTGGTCGGCCGCCTGCCGCGTCGGATTGGATTCGACGGCCAGGTCCCGGTCTCCTGGGCCGACGGTTCCTGCCGGTGGGACGGATGGAGGGCAGCACAGGAGTATCCGGTGGTCCGCGGGGTCCGTCTCTGGACCGCCAACAACCGCATGAGTGGCGCCTCCAACTACCTGTCGGCTGGAATCCAGCAGACGGACCTCGGTGCGCGGGCTGTCCAGATCCGTGAAAACCTCCAGCGCTTGTCCAAGGCCGACGAGACGGACCTGTTCGCCCTCTACCGGGACGACCGGGCCCTGTTCCTCGAACGCTGGCAACGCCTCCTTCTGGGGACCCTCGAACGCGGACCTTTGGGCACCAACAAGGCCGTCTGGACCGAACTTCACGGCGCGGTGGAGAATTGGGGCGGCAGGGCCTCCACCAACTCTGTTGGATACCGGATTGTCCGGGCCTTCCGGTTCAAGGTCGGCGAGTTGTTCTTCCAGCCGCTGGTCGCCCGTTGCCAGGAGTCTGGATCGGACCTGCCGGTCGACAGTGTCCGCTGGGAGACACCGCTCTGGACCTGTCTGACCCGGAAGCCGCTCCATCTGCTGGCACCCCGGTTCACGAGCTACGAGGCGCTTCTCGCCACGGCGGTGGAGTCGGTGCTGGCCGATCTGAAAGCCCAGGGCCTCACGCTCCAGGAAGCGACCTGGGGGCAACGCAACACCGTCCGGATCCAGCATCCCATCAGCCGGGCCCTGCCGAGGCTCTCAGGCTGGCTCGACATGCCGCCACGGGCGCTGTCGGGAGACGATCACATGCCGAAGATCCAAGGGGTCCGGTTTGGTCCCTCCGAACGCATGGTCGTGGCTCCCGGACACGAGGAACGAGGACTGCTCCAGATGCCCGGGGGACAGAGCGGCCACTTCCTGTCGCCCTTCTATCGCAAGGGCCACACCGAATGGGAGGACCTGACCCCAACCCCATTGCTGCCAGGCCCCCGGCAACACCGATTGGTGCTTTCGCCATAGGGGACTCACGCGGCGACACGGCGACGCGAAGGAAGACTGGGCAGGCTGGAAACAGCCAAGAATGGCCGGACCCACTCTGGACCGAGTATTTCCGCTTGGCTTTCGGCACTGTGGCCTGAGCTGCTACCTCCATGGCCTCCCTCCGATCCCTCCTGTCGCTGAACCTCATCCTCCTCGCCGCTGCCATCAGCCTGCCACTTGGCGAATCCCACGGGGCCACCCCTCCGGTCCGGGTCCTGGTCTGGGATGAACGACAACCCCAACAGAAACAGGCCTACACGAATTGGCTGGGGAACCAGATCGCCCAGCACCTCCAATCCGTACCGGGTCTCAAGGTCGTGTCCGCCGCACTCGACGATCCCCAGCAGGGACTGGCGACGCTCGATCAGACCGATGTCCTGGTCTGGTGGGGCCATGTCCGCCAGATGGAGATCGAGCCGCCGGCGGCGAGGGACATCGTCCAGCGCATCCTCGACGGACGCCTTGCACTGATTGCGCTCCACTCCGCCCACTGGTCGCGTCCCTTCGTGGAATCCATGAACGAACGGGCCCGTCAGGACGCCCTGAAGGGCCTGCCTCCGGCGGAACGGGCTGGAGCGGTCCTCGTCGAGACGAACCTCCTTCCCCGTCCGCTGATGGCACCACGGTACACCGAACGCCTGTCGCCCTCGGTCACCTATCGCAAGCCGATCGAGGGCCCGGTCCGGATCGACCTCATCCTGCCGAACTGCTGCTTCCCCGCGTATCGAGGCGATGGAAAGCCCAGCCAGGTGCGGATCTTGAAGCCGGGTCATCCGATTTCGAAGGGCGTGCCGTCGGTCTTCCCGATCTCCCAGACCGAGATGTACGACGAGCCCTTCCATGTGCCGCCGCCCGACGAGGTGATCCTGGAGGAACGCTGGGCCACCGGGGAATGGTTCCGCTCCGGCATGCTCTGGAACCTCGGGAAGGGCCGGGTCTTCTACTTCCGACCCGGACACGAATCGTACCCGGTGTATTTCAACCCGGAGGTGTTGCGGATCCTCGAAAATGCCTGCCTGTGGTTGGGCGACGGGAGCCGTTGAGCGCTGGTGACGCTAAGGGGCCGGGGCTGACACAGAGGGGGGAGGGGGGCGAGCTGAGAGTTGAGGGTTGAGCGAGGGGAGGGTTGACGGCAGTTATTGCGGACACCTTGAACACTCCTGCATCCCTGAAGCGGTCCGGCTGGGGCATTGCCCTGCTCTCCATCGTCTGTGGCGCCCTCGGCCAGGGGACCCCCGGCGACTATGAGCGGGCCCTGAGTCTTTCCCGGCGGACGGAAAACACCGTCTTCCGCAACGCAGTGCGTCCAAAATGGCTGCCCGGGAACACGCGGTTCACCTACCGCGTCCAGACCGGTCCAAACACCTCCGAGTGGGTGGTGGTCGATGCGGAGAGCGGGACCCGGACCACCACCAACAGACCCCCCGATGAAACGATCCAGGACATCGCCCCATCGGCGGGAGGCATCGGGGCCCGGACCCGACGGACCGGACAGGAGACCGTCCTGACGTTCCACAACCCCACCGGACGGGACCTCGATCTCTTCTGGGTGGATCCCGAGGGGCATCGCAAGGCGTATGGACGTGTCCGGGCCGGAGCGGAGCGGAGCCAGCACACCTTCGGCGGGCATGTCTGGCTCTTGACCGATCCGGCAGGAACCGTGGTCGGAACCTTCGAGGCACCGGATCAACCGGGGCGTGTCACCCTGGGGACGGAGGCTCCAAAGCCGCCTGCCGAACCCATGCCCGCGCCGCTCCCGATCCGGGAACCCGGGGAATCGCCCGATGCGCGCTGGGTCGTCGTGGCCCGGGATTCGAACCTCTTCCTGCGGCCGAAGGCCTCCACCGCCTTGGAGCGCCTCACCACCGATGGGGCTCCAGGAGAGGCCTACGCCTCTGAGGTACACTGGGCTCCGGATTCCTCCGCCTTCATCGCCCGAAGGGTCCGGGCGGGATCCGATCGCAAGGTCTCCTTCCTCGAGGTCGCACCGACCGACCAGGTCCAACCCCGTCTCCACACCCAGACCTACCTCAAGCCGGGGGATCCGTTGCCCAAACCCATCCTCCAACTCTTCCGCGTCGCGGACCGACGCTGGAGCCGCGTGGACGACACCTTCTATCCCAATCCCTACACCGAGGACGGCGAGCTCGACCTCCACTGGGCCTCGAACAGTCGCGAGGTCTTCGTCGCGTACAACGAACGCGGTCACCAACGCTATCGGCTCCTGGCCG
>CAZZKQ010000385.1:0-3803 GCA_964654875.1 uncultured Verrucomicrobiota bacterium
CCGCAACCGAACATGAGCTCCCGCAAGACCAAGGAGGGTCCCTCTCTGAGGCTGGGCCTTCCGAAGGGATCCCTCCAGGACGCCACCCTCGAGAAGATGGCCAAGGCCGGTTGGAACGTGACCGTCTCCAGCCGCAGCTATGAGCCGTATGTCGATGATCCGGAACTGACCATCCGCCTCATCCGCGCCCAGGAGATCAGCCGCTACGTGGAGCTTGGCTACCTGGACGCGGGGATCACCGGGCACGATTGGATCATCGAGAACCACAGCTCCGTCCACGAGGTCGGGGAATTCATCTTCAGCAAGGTGTCGCGCCAGCCGACACGCTGGGTGTTGGCGGTTCCGGAGGAATCGTCGATCCGCTCCGTCCAGGATCTCGAGGGCAGGCGGGTCGCCACCGAGGTGGTGGGACTGACCAAGCGTTGGCTCCGCAAGCATGGGGTCAAGGCCGAGGTCGAGTTCTCCTGGGGTGCCACCGAGGTCAAGGCCCGGGAGCTGGTGGATGCCATCGTCGAGGTCACCGAGACTGGCTCCTCGCTGCGTGCCAACAAGCTGAGGATCGTCGACACCCTCCTGGTTTCGACTCCCCGTCTGGTCGCCAACCACGACGCCTGGAAGGACCCGTGGAAGCGCCACAAGATCGAGACCCTTGCTCTGCTGCTCCGCGGAGCCATCGAGGCCGAGGCCAAGGTCGGTCTCAAGATGAACGTCCGTGAGGGGAATCTTTCAAACTTGTTGCAATCGCTCCCCGCGTTGCGTAATCCCACCGTGTCCGGGCTGAGTCAGTCGGGATGGGTCGCGGTCGAGACCATCATAGATGAGTCCGTCGTCCGCGAGCTGATCCCACAACTCAAGGCCGCTGGAGCGGAGGGCATCATCGAATATCCTCTCAACAAGGTGGTTTACTGACCGCCGGACACACACAAGCCGTATGGGTTCACTGAAGAAACGCCGGAAATCGAAGATCAACAAACACAAGCGTCGGAAGAAGCTCCGCCAGAACCGCCACAAGAAGCGCACCTGGCAGAAGTGACCGGCGCCCCGGTTGATGACGCCTTTCATCGCGCGGTCCTGGCTTCCCCGGGACCGCGTTCTTTTTTTCGGATGTCCTCCGCGCTCCAAACCATTTCGTTGTTGCTGATCGTCGTCGGACTCGTTTCGACGGGGTGTCGTTCGGTCCACGGATCCATGGCCTCCCGGAGCTCCCGCGCCGCCATCGAGTCCGAGGCGGAGTTGGATCGGAAGGTCCGTGCGATGGCCGCGTTCTCGTCGGGCGTCCTTCTGGCCGAGCGCGATGAACCGGAGGCGGCCTACCAGAGGTTTGCACAGGCGGCCGAGAACGATCCGGGCAACGAGGCCCTCGCCACCGACCTCGCACGGCACTACTTCCAGAAGGACCAGACCGACAAGGCGATCGCGGTGCTCGAGCGCACCGCCGCCCAGCCCGGTGTCTCCGGGGTGACCCTCGCTCTCCTGGCCGATGCCTACGCCCGAACCGGTCGGGAGCCCCAGGCGTTGCAGTTCTTCGAGGCGTCCATCCGGGCCACGCCAACCCTGCTTGCCGCCTACCAGCAGTTGGCGGCCCTCCATCTGGCGGCCAAGCGTCCCAAGGACGCCCTCGCCACGCTGGAGCGCGCACTCCAGATCGAATCCACCGAGTCGGGTGTCTGGCTCAATGTGGCCGATCTCTATTCGTGGTATCTCCGCACGGAGGAATCTGGAAAGGATCAGGCCCGGAAGGATCTGCGCGAGGCCCTGAGTCGTGCCGAGGCGAACGGCGCCAAGGAACCCCCGGAACTCGTCCGCCTCGCCAAGGGCTACCTCGACCTCGGGGATTCATCGCGCGCCCAGGCCTATCTGACCCAGGTCAACGAGCTGGTCCCCAAGAATCCGGCGATCGCCGCCACGCTCGCCGAAATGCTGATCCGGGAGGGACGCCTCAACGAGGCGAAGGATCACCTGGAGCTTCTGAGCCGGGCGAACCCAGCCTCGCCGATGCCGTGGTACTTCCTCGGCGTCGTGGCCCTCCAGCAGACCAACCACACCGAGGCGGCCCGCCTCTTCGAGCGGGTGATCCAGATCAATCCCGACTTCGAGCCGGCCCATGCGGACCTCGCCGCAGCCCTGCTCAACCAGGATGATCCCAAAGGTGCAGTGGAGGCTCTCCGGCGTGGGCTCGAGAAGTTCCCGGCGTCCTTCCGGCTCGTCTATCTGACAGCACTGGCCGAAGCGCGCCGCAAGGACTACGACCGCTCGCTGGCCGCCTTCCGCAAGGCCGAGGCGCTCGCCGGGGAGGATGCCGAAAAATTCATCGACCACCGGTTCTATTTCCAGATCGCCGTCATGCTCACCGAGGCGAAGCGCGAGGCCGAGGCGGAGGAGTACCTGAACAAATCCCTCGCGCTGGAACCGGACTACGACGAGGCGCTCAACCATCTTGGCTACACCTGGGCGGAGAAGGGGAAGAACCTCGACAAGGCCCTCGAGATGATCGAACGGGCCCTCAAGGCGGAGCCGGAGAACCCGGCCTACCTCGACAGTCTCGGCTGGGTGTTGTTCCGACTCGGGCGTCCGGCAGAGGCCTTGCCCCCGCTGGAGAAGGCGGTCCGACTGCTGCCCAAGCCGGATGCCACCGTCCTCGATCACCTCGGCGACGTGCTGCAGGCGCTCGGTCGCAAGGACGACGCCCGGAAGGCCTGGACCCAGTCGATCGCAGCCGAGCCTTCCGAGGAGGTCCGGAAGAAGCTGGAATCCCTCCGGTGAGGTCCCTCGATGGGACTTCAGTGGTCCCGTAGGAACCCCGAGATCAGGCGTTGCTTGTACTCGAGACGTTCCCGGGCCATCGACAGCACCTCTTCGTGGTTCACAGTCCGGCCACGTTTCCCGAGTCCTGCAGCCATGTTGGTCAGGCAGCTCAGTCCCGCCACTCGGACACCGCAGTGTCGCGCCACGATCACCTCCGGGACCGTGCTCATGCCGACGGCATCCGCACCGAGACGACGGAAGGCGCGAATCTCGGCAGGCGTTTCATAGCTGGGACCCGGCACCGCAAGGTAGACCCCGGAGTGGACCTGGACTCCGAGGCCTCGAGCGGCCTTGAGGAGACGCTTCCGAAGCATGGGGTCATAGGCCTCGGAGAGGTCGACGAATGGCGTGGATCCCGAATGGATCATGCCACGCAGGGGGTTGGCATCGAGGCCGTTGATATGGTCCGACAGCGCCATGAACTCCCCGGCTTGAAACCCCGTGCGGATGGCCCCCGCCGCGTTGGTGACCAGGAGCTCCTGGATCCCGAGCGCGGCGAGCACCCGGATCGGGAAGGTCGTCTGGTCCAGACCGAACCCCTCATAGTAGTGCGCACGGCCGCGCAGCACGGCGACCCGAACTCCTTTCCAGTGACCCAGGACCAGACGGGCCTCGTGTCCCGGGACTTGTCCCACCGGGAATCCGGGAAGGTCTGCATAGTCGAACTCGTGTTCGACATCGACGTCGTCGGCCGCCTTGGCAAACCCGCTTCCCAGCACGATGCCCACCTCCGGGATGAGGCGGGTCCTGCGCTGGATCCGGCGGGCCGTCGTCCGGGGATCTGGGAGTCGGATGGAGGGCACGACCTGGATCATGGGGCTCGGTCCTCGGACCGGCGAGCCTGTGCTGTCGGTTCCACCCGCTTCAGGACCTCCAGACCTTTCAGGAGACTTTGTCTGATGAGCAGCGAAACGGCATCTTGTGGACGTTGCGCAGCGTGGCCAACGGCTACACCTGGCTCCTGGTGATGACGAACGCGCTCTGGCTCGGCGGTGCTT
>CAZZKQ010000386.1:0-3802 GCA_964654875.1 uncultured Verrucomicrobiota bacterium
TTATGGGAGACGGGTTTCTCGACGTAGACGTCCTTGCCGGCCTGGCAGCTCCAGATGCCGATCAGCGCGTGCCAGTGGTTCGGCGTGGCGGTGGAGATGACATCGACGTCCTTGTTCTCGAGCAGCTTTCGGACGTCGGTGTAACCCGCGACCTTGTTGCCGGTGTCGGCCTGACGCTTCACCTCGGCATCGAGGACATTCTTGTCGACGGCGCAGAGGGCCACAAGGCGGACGCCCTTGATCTTCTGGAACCCGGCGATGTGGTCCTTGCCCCGACTGTTGAAGCCGACCACGGCGACCCGGATGTCGCCGTTGGCTCCGAGCACGGATCCGGGGGACGCGCCCCAGACGGAGGAGGAGGATGCGAGGGCGGCACCGGTGCCGGCGAGGGCGGTGGTGCGCAGGAAGTCACGACGACGGAGGTTCATGATGTTCGGGGTTGGAGGCTGTGGGCGGGAAGGGGGTCAGGGTTTCTGCGGAGAGGACCAGTCCTGGAACGCCTCGGTGAGGTGTGCGCTGGTGGTGTCGCCCGGGTGGAAGATGAAGCGGTACCGGAACGTCGCCGACTTCCCGGCAGGAATCGTCAGACTGCCGGTGCCCTTGTCCTTCTTCTCGAAGTCGTGGACACCGAAGGGATTCGCGGCGAACAGGCCGTAGTCCCGGACATGCCACCACGTCGGGAACCTTGGGTTCTCGGGATGGTCCAGGATCGCGACCCCGACCGTCCTGCCGTCCACGGGCCCGGTGTAGTCGACCCATGCCGCCCGCTTGCCCCAGGTGGCCCCGTCCTTCACGCCCTCGGAATTCTCGATGTGGCCCTGCCCAGCGGCGCCCTTTGGCTGTTTCAGTCGCATGGACTCGGCAATGCGCAGGGCCATCGTGCCTTCCTTGGTGTCACCGAGGACGAGGTCGCCGTGGCTGGCGAAGATCGTGATCGTGAAGTCGATCCACCGCGGGTCGCCCTTCGGCGCATGGAAGCGCATCGTCCGCTCGTCGGAAGCGATGATCTTGCCGTCCTTCGCGATCCACCGGTTGCGCGAGGTGATCCCCCCCGACTCGTTGCCCGAGGCGATCTCGGCAAAGGACTGGTGGACGGTGCGGCCGGCGTCCTTGGATTCCGACCAGAAATCCACCCCATTGGCGTCACCATGGGACCACCAGAGGCCCTTGTGATGGGGGTGATCCCGCTCCTCGCCGGCGATTTCCTCCTGCGGCCAGCGACGGGTCATGTGCCGATTGTCGGCGGTCAGGATCGGATAGAGGAAGGGACGGGAGACATCACGGAAGTGGTATTGGGTGAAGAGGCGGCCATCGAGTTCGACCCGGACGACCTCGTTGGTCTCGTAGACCCGGACCCGCGGCTGGGGTTCGGCCGTTGCGCAACCCGTGAGCCCAACCGCGAGGACAACGGCCGTCACCAGGGCGCGGAGCGGGTTCAGGACTGCCGTCGGGATCATGCCGCAATATGGCGATCTGGCTCCTCAAGGGTCAACCGTTAGTCCTTGCGCCTTGCGGGTTCAACCCATCGAAGGCGGCCATGGGAGATCGGAATGGTTCGCGACGCGTCCGGACGGCACGATGCCTCCCATGAATGCGTGGTTTCTCCTGATCGCGGCCATCCTGCTCGAGGTCCTCGGCACGACCTGTCTCAAGCTCAGCCAGGGGATGACCCGTCCGTGGCCGGTGGTGGGTGTGGGGGTCTCCTATCTCTCAGCGTTCGGGCTGCTGTCCCTGTGCCTGAAGACCCTGGAGGTGGGGGTCGCCTATGCGCTGTGGTCGGGACTGGGCACCGCCGTCATCGCGGTGCTCGGAGTGGTGGTCTTCGGAGAAAGCGTCACCTGGACCAAGGGCCTGGGACTCGTCCTCATCATCGCGGGGGCCGTCCTCCTGCACGGCGCTCCGGGCACCGCCGGACATTGAAGGTGGCCCCCGCGACAAACCGGTTCCCCGACGGCATCGGCTTGCCAGCGTCGGCCCGCGCGTCCGATCGGAGGGCTCGCTACAAGTGCCTGGCGACCCTCACATCGGAACCGAGCCTTGAACTTGCATCGTGTTTCAGCCCGGCTCTCCCGCGGGCTTTTCAGTCCAAAAGTGGTTGATTATCATCCAAAAAATGGTTGATTATCAACTCATGGTTCACCGCCATCTCACGGAGAGACTCCTGCAGGCGTTGCAGGACACACCTGCCGTCCTGATCAACGGTGCGCGTCAGACCGGCAAGAGCACTTTGGCCAAGCTGCCTGAATTCGAGAAGCAAGGTCGTCGCTATCTGACCTTTGACGACCCCGGAGTTCTGGCGGCGGCGAAGCGGGACCCCAATGGGTTCATCGCGGGTCTGACCGCGCCGGTGACGCTGGATGAAGTCCAGCAGGTCCCAGAACTTTTCAGGGCCATCAAGATGGCGATCGACCGTAAGCGTGAGCCGGGACGTTTTCTGCTCACCGGCTCTGCGAATGTTTTGCTGTTGCCAAAGTTGTCCGAATCGTTGGCGGGTCGCTTGGAGGTGTTGACCCTCTGGCCGTTCTCGCAGGGCGAAATCAATGGCGCCCAAGAGGGATTCGTGGACGCCCTGTTTTCAAAGCAGCCGGTCTGGGCATCCGGAAAAAGCATGCACCTCGACCGCGATGAGCTGTTCGAAAAAGTCCGGTCAGGCGGGTATCCGCCGGCGATCGCTCGAAGACTTGTGGCCCGCCGCAAGGCATGGTTCCAGTCCTACCTAACGACCGTCCTCCGGCGCGACATTCGCGACCTCACCCATGTCGCCGATGTGACGGCCGTGCCGCGCCTGATGTCCGTGGTGGCCTCTCGAGCGGGCTGCTTGCTGAATTTCGCTGATCTGTCGCGCTCACTGGCGCTTCCACAGACCACGCTGAAGCGCTACTTCGTGCTGCTCGAAGCGACGTTCCTCGTTCAGCTGCTGCGTCCGTGGTCGAGCAACCTCGGCCAGCGCGTCATCCAGACACCGAAGGTGTATCTCGACGACACCGGACTGCTGGCGCATCTGCTGGGGTTGACCCCCGAGCGGTTGAATGTGGACGGCACCCTGGCGGGTGGTGTGCTGGAGAACTTCGTGTTGATGGAATTGCGCAAGCAATCTGCCTGGAGTGAAACCCAGCCGGAATTCTATTTCTGGCGAACAGCCTCGGGACAGGAGGTGGACATTGTCCTGGAAGACAGCTCGGGTCGATTGGTCGGCATCGAGATCAAGTCCGGTGCGACGTTGGGCGGCTCGGATGTGAGGGGATTGCAGGCGATGGCCAACGCAGCGGGCCGGCGATGGGTTCGCGGTGTGGTGCTGTACACCGGTAGCGAGGTCATTCCTTTTGCGGCAAATCTGCACGGACTGCCGATCTCGCATCTTTGGGCAACCCCCACTGCCTGAAACACTCCCCCGTGAATCAGGGAGATGGGTGGGCAGAGTCGTCGCAATAAATCGACGTCTGGTACAAACCGGTTCCCCGACGGCACCGGGTGGCCTAGCTTCGCGGCGTGCGCATCATCGGAGGACAGGCGGCGGGACGGATCGTCCGGGTGCCGGAGGGGCTCGGGGTGCGGCCCATGCCCGACAAGGTCAAGTTGGCGGTCTTCAATTCCCTGGGCGGATTCGTCGATGGGGCGCGGGTTCTCGACCTCTTCTCGGGTACCGGAGCCCTCGGTCATGAATGCCTCAGCCGCGGCGCGCGCCAGCTGGTCAGCGTGGAACGTTCCGAGAAGCATGCCCGCTTCTACCGCAGGAACCTCGAGCTGACCGGACTCCCGCCGGGGGCGATCGAACTTCGGGTGATGGATGTCTTCACGGCGT
>CAZZKQ010000387.1:0-3754 GCA_964654875.1 uncultured Verrucomicrobiota bacterium
ATCCCAAGGTGGCTGTTTCGGTCCGGGATCCGATCTCAGGGACGATCTTCGGGGTCGAATCGTTCACCGGCGACCTCGTCCGCGTGAATCCGGAGGGGCCGACCCTTGATCATCCCGGGGTCCAGCTCGTCAACGACCCCCGATTCACCGGGCCCTGTTACTGGAACCCGCATCAGCGCCGAGTGGGTCGGTTCGATGGCTATGGGAACATGGGCGTTTCGTTGGGTCGCCGGGAATGGAACCCGATCAGCGGCCAGTGGCTGAGGATCACGGATGTCGACGTCGTGCCCATGCCCCGGGCGCCCAACCAGGTGTTCCCGGGGCGGGACTGGAACCACTGGTACCTCTTCGGTGGCTCCGGCAACCGGACCGGGAAACAGGGGCAGCGGGATCCCGACCTCGGGGCCTTCGGCGGAAGCTGGCACGCGCTCGACGATCTCTGGATGCTCGACCTTGGAACGAACCGATGGCACGAGTGTTTCCCGGTGGGGACGTGGAGCCAGCCCCGGATTTCGAGGGCGGTCTACCATCCCGTGCTGGATTGTGTGGTCTTCCTGCAGCTGACGCCCAACGACTCCTCGCGCGGGCCGACGCTTTGGGCCTGGGACCGTGGGGCGACGGGGGAGTCGCCCCGACGGGTCTTCCAGGTTTCAGGGCCCGGTCCCGTGTTCAGTTGCTGGACGTTCCTCGCCGAGCCGGAGAGGCCGGAACTGATCGCGATGACCAACGAGGGTGTCTTCCGGGTGACACTGCACCGGGTCTGAAGTGCAGGGCCCTCGACGAAACCGGGAACCGATTCCATCCTGAACGGACATGGAGTCCCTCTGCCTCACCCTCGGGCATTCGCCGGATCCGGACGATGCCTTCATGTTCTACGCCCTCGCGAAGGATCTTCTTCCCACGCCGGGGCTTCGGTTCGAGCACATCCTCCAGGACATCCAGACCCTGAATGAGCGGGCGACCCGGGGTGAGCTGGACATCTCCGCCATCAGCATCCATGCCTATGCCCATGTGAGCGGGACCTACGCCCTGCTGCCCAGCGGGGCCAGCATGGGAGATGGATACGGTCCGATGCTGGTGTCCCCGCGACGGATGGGTCGGGACGAGGTGGCCCGGTCCCGGATCGCGGTGCCGGGACGCATGACCAGCGCCTTCCTGGCCCTGCAGCTCTGGCTGGGCCGCAGGGCCGAGGAGCTCGACCTCCTCGTCGTGCCCTTCGACCAGATCTTCGCCGTGGTGAAGCGGGGGGAAGCCGACGTCGGACTGATCATCCACGAGGGGCAGCTGACCTTCCGGAACGAGGGGCTCGAACTCTGTGAGGATCTGGGGATCTGGTGGGGACGCGAGAACGACGGCCTTCCGCTGCCTCTGGGAGGCAATGTCATCCACAAGCGCCACGCCCCGGAGCTTCGGCGCCGGGTCAGCGACATCCTCACCGCCAGCATCCGCTATAGCCTGGATCACCGTCCCGAGGCCGTGGCCCATTCCCTGCAATGGGCCCGGGACATGGGCGTGGAGCTGGCCGACCGCTTCGTTGGCATGTATGTGAACCACTGGACCCTCGACTATGGGGAGAAGGGGCGGGAGAGCATCCGCCGGTTCCTTGCGCGGGGTCAGTCCATGGGGGTCATCCCCGAGGCGCCACCGCTCGAGTTCGTGGTCTGATCCGGGGACGGTGCGGGCGGTGGAGACGGTGGCGTGGACTCCCTCGGTCCGCGTCACTCGAGGGGCTCGACCCGGATCAAGGCCGGTGTCGACCGCACCGCGGGCAGGCGCCCGATCTGCTGGAGGGCCCGGCGCATTGCGGCGTTCGGGGCGTCGTGGATCATCAGGATCACCGGCACGGCCTCACCAACGTGTCCCTCCGGCTGGATGATCGAGGAGATGCCGATGTCGGAGCGGGCGAGGATGTTGGCGATCCGCGCGAACACCCCGGGACGATCCAGCACCGACAGCCGGACGTAGTAGCGGGACACCAGGTCCTCGATCGGGCTCACCGTCGCATGCCCCTCGTGGGCGACGAAGGGCGGCACGCGGCGATGGGATCCGTTCTTCAGGTCCAGCGCGGCGTCGGCGAGGTCGCTCAACACCGAGCTCGCGGTGGCGTCCGCACCGGCACCCCGGCCGTAGAAAAGCGTGTCCCCGACGACATCGCCGCGGACGGCCACCGCGTTGAAGGCGTGGTTGACCGACGCGAGCACGTGGGAATTCGGGACGAGGGCCGGATACACGGACACCTGGATCGGCCGTGGTCGGGCTCCCTTGCGGCGCCTGGATTTCCCGCCGTCGGGACCTTCGCGGACGATGCCGAGGAGCTTGATCGTGTAGCCCAGCTGTGCGGCGAACTGGATGTCGAGCGGATCGATGTGGCGGATGCCCTCGACGTGGATCTGTCCGGGCTGCACCCAGAACCCGTGGGCCAGGGAGGCGAGGATCCCGATCTTGTGGGCGGCGTCGTGTCCGTCGACGTCGAGCGAGGGTTCCGCCTCCGCGTAGCCGAGGCGTTGGGCGTCCTTGAGGACGTCCTCGAACCGGGCGCCCTCGAGCTTCATCCGGGTCAGGATGTAGTTGCAGGTGCCGTTGACGATCCCGGCGATGCGCTGGACGCGGTTTCCGACGAGGGACTCGCGGAGCACCTTGATGATCGGGATGCCCCCGGCGACGGAGGCCTCATAGTAGAGATTGGTCCCGGAACGGGCGGCCTCGGCGAAGAGTTCCTCGCCGTGGCTGGAGAGCAGGGCCTTGTTCGCGGTGACGACCGGCTTGCCGCGGCGCAGCGCCGCAAGGACGACCTGCCTCGCGGTCGTCGTCCCGCCCATCAGCTCGGTGACGATGTGGACCGACGGGTCTTCGACCACCTGTCGCCAGTCCCCGGTGACCACGCCAGCCGGAAGGGCCACGGGTCGGGATTTGCGGACGTCGCGGACCGCGACCCGGGCGACGTTCAGGGACAGACCCAACCGGGACGCCAGGAGGTTCCCGTTCCTCTGGAGCCCGGAAAGCACTCCGCCCCCCACCGTTCCGCCCCCGACCAGTCCGATGTTCACCTGTTGCATAGACAGCCCGTGGACCCTGCCCGCGCCGGGGCGCGGGGGACAACGGTTTTGTGGGTTCCACCGCACGGGGGCGCACGGTGCTCACGCGCCTTGCCGCCGGGTGGGTGTCGGCCCAACCTCCGCGCGGTGCGCATCCTCTTCATCGGAGACATCGTGGGCGAACCCGGGAGACGGGCCTGTCGGGAACGGATCCCGGTGCTCCGGGAGTCCCTCGGACTCGACTACGTCGTGGCCAACGGCGAGAACGCCGCCGGAGGCTCCGGCATCACACCCGCCACCGCGGCGGAGATCTTTGCGGCCGGGGTCGATGTCATCACTTCCGGGGATCATCTCTGGGACCAACGCGAGGTCTCCCAGCTCCTGCAGTCCGAACCGCGCTTCGTGCGCCCCGCCAACCATGCGCCCGAGGTCCCGGGCCGAGGGTCCACCGTCGTCACCCGTCCCGGCTGCGCCCCGCTCGGGGTCCTGAATCTCCAGGGTCGGACCTTCATGGCGCCCCTCGAGAACCCCTTCGTCGTCGGACCCCGGGAGCTGGTGTCCCTCAGGACCCAGGCGACGGTCGTACTCGTTGATTTCCATGCCGAGGCGACCTCGGAGAAGATCGCGCTGGGGTGGCATCTGGATGGACAGGCGAGCCTCGTGGTGGGCACGCATACGCATGTGCAGACGGCGGACGAGCGGATCCTCCCCGGCGGGAC
>CAZZKQ010000388.1:0-3753 GCA_964654875.1 uncultured Verrucomicrobiota bacterium
GGAATCGGCGGGCAGCGTGAACCTCGCGGCGGTGCGATCGACCGTGTGGCCGACCAGCACGGGTGTGGCGGCGGTGCTGACGTTCCTGCCGACGGCGGCGATCAACAGCCAGGCGCTCTGGCCGATCGAGCTGGTGAAGGGCGAGGTGACGGGTGCGGGGTTTGACATCCGGGCGTTGGACAATGTGACGGGCCAGATCCGGAGCACGAGCACACCGCCGACGGAGCCGAAAGTGGTGGTGCCAAACCTGCCGACGGAGGGCGGACCTCTGGCGTTGGATGTCGAGGCGGCAGCGGGTGCGGCGATCGTTCTGGAGACGACAACGGATCTGGGGTCGTGGTCGGAAGCCCAGCGTCTGACAGGTCAGGGTGCTGGGAAGCCGGTCCGCGTGACGGTGACGCCGGATCCGAATGCGCGGCTGCGGTTCTGGCGCGTGCGGGTGCCCTGAAGACGTTGAGAGGTGAGAGGTGAGAGCTGAGGGTTCAGACACGCGTTGCGCGGGCCTGCGTCACTGGGCGCCGGAGCACCCAGCTTGGGTAGCGACCGTCACAAACAGCGTCGCTATCGGGATCGCGATCAAGAGCCCTGACTCGGGATACAAAAGCGGTGCCTCGCTCTCGTTCACATCCCCACAGTATCCACCACGGCGGGTAATCGCGATAGCGCAGCAGGTAAATGGTAAGGTGGAGAGGATATCGGTTACCATCGGCGGCCTTGGATATGCAACTCCGCCGCCGTTCTTGGTCGTCGGTCCAGATGGGGCAGGAGCCAAGGCCTTAGCCACTGTTACCGGTGATGTCGTGACGGGTATCACTGTTACCGATGCCGGTTCCGGGTACTCATCGAGGACTGAGGTGCGGATCGCATCACCACCCTCCCATCCCAGACGCGAGGCGGATTTCAGCAAAATCCCGGTCCACCTCAGCGTCGTCCAAGGGCGCAAATGCGAGCTGGAGACAACCAGAGACCTCCGGACCTGGAAACCCGTCGGCACGCCGTCTATCGCAGAGGACGAACAGTTGGACGAGGAGTTCAACCTTGGCTCCGCGGGCCGTTTTTTTTGGGTCACCCCGGTGCCGTGAGCTCCCCATCGATGCAGTTGCATGGATGCACTTCACTTCCTCTGTGCCCGGTGAAAACCTGAGCCTATGGACTGCGAGACCACGGATCCCGATCTGCTCCGGTCCGTCCGAGTTGCGGATGATCAAGAGGCATGGAGTCGATTCGACCGTCTCTACCGGCCTGCCATTCGGAGCCACTGCCAGAAGGCGGGGCTCTCTGGAAGCCAGGTTGATGAGGTCGTTCAGGACTGCTTCATCAAGTGTTTCCGGTATCTGCCCTCGTTTGACTACCAACCCTCGGTTGGGAAGTTCCGTGCGTGGCTCAACCTGGTGGTCAACCAGCAGGTCGCCGAGTGCTTCCGACAGACCCTCCGCTCCGAGCAGCTCAAGCGGTCCTATGCCGACCTGATCCGTGATTTTGCCCCGCGGACATTCGATCCCTCGCGGGAGCCCAGTGGGTTTGAGTATGGTCTCCTGACCATGGCGGCGCGCCGTGCTCGAGAGCGGGTCAATCCGCTACATTGGCAGCTGTTCGAGGCCCAGATTCTCGAGGGGCTGAATTCAACCGCTGTGGCTGAGCGCTATGGTGTCCTGCCCGTCACGGTCCGCGTCTCCTCGATGCGGGTCCGACGGGTGCTCCAGCAGTGCTGGCGGGAGGTGCAGGATGGACCCTTCTGACTCCGGGTTTCCAGCGGCGTTCCATGCGACGCTGCGCGGTCATGTGGGCCCACTTCGCGCCCATCGATGCCTTTCGATCCGAAATGGTCGCGAGGTCCACCTAGTGGAGGACGCAGAAGGGCGTCGGCGGGTTTTCAAGATTCATCTCCGACTGGATGCGGCTGGGGCCACCCGGTTCAGGGAAGTCCGTCACTGTCTCTCCATGGCAAAGGGACATCGGCATCTGATGCCGGTGCTGGCGTTCCACGTCGATACCGACGGGGGTTGGGAAGAATTCCCGGTTGCCGATGCCCTGGATGGGAGCGGAGGGGCACTTGAGACCTATTCGCCGCTCCAACCGGATTCGGGTCGGGGACGGGAACGGGCCGCCGTGACCGCAGGAGTGGCCTCGATCGGCATGGCGGTAACGGAGGCGCTGATATATCTCGCATCACTGGGACTCACGCATGGTGATGTGAAGCCTGGGAACCTCCTGTGTCTTGGCCACGTGTGGGTGCTCGCCGATCTGGATACCGTTTGCATCGAGGGAGGCAGTCCGGAGGTAACCGCATCCACCGAGGGATATGCCCCGCCGGGTGGTGAAGGGGGCACGGCGAGGGATTGCTATGCGCTGGGCAAACTCCTCTATGAGTTGTGGACCGGGCAGAGTCGGCTGGAATACCCGACGATGCCGCGCCATCTCCTGACCGGTCCCCGCTGGACCCGGCGGGAGCAGGTGTTGAATGAGACGATTCATGCACTGTGCTCACCGATCGGGGTGGCGCGTCTCCGGGACCTCGAGGTTCTCCATCGGATCCTCGGGGTTCTATCGAATCCTTCTGAAACCGATCTCGGTGAAGTGGAGCGACTCCTCCGCCCTGGGAGGCGGACATGGCGACGAGGGCCCATCTTTGTCTCGATTTCCGCATTTGGTGCCTTGCTCGCCGCGGTGACACTCTGGTTCCGAACCCCTTCCGCGGACGCGACCTCGGAGTTTGTAGGGAATCAGATCTTGTGGACCTACTACCATCACCCCCAGCGGATCAACGAGGGCTATGTCCGACGTGCGAGTGTCGGCCATGGAGATGGTTGGCTTCTGTTCAATGTGCACGGGACCCTCGCTGATCCCCTTTTGCCAGGAGATCGGGTGGTTCTCGATCTGAAGAAGGATGTCTGGCGCGGACATGTGGGTGTCTACCTTTCGGATGAGCCATTTTTCCGCCATGGAGTGAGCGAAAGGTTTGGTCATCGCGAACGGTTCAGTGACCTGAACCACGTTCTTTGGTTCCACCTGGATGGCGACTCCCTCGTTGCACCCACTGCGGCGAGGGGCGGTGAGGACATCACGCTCAATCCGGACGATTGGAATCCAACGATGAGGACCAACACCCTCTCCTCCTATCACCTCGAGCTCAGGGTCGATCCAGACCGGTTCCGGTGGACCATTTCGACGGGTCCAACCGTCCTCGCCACAGGCAGCCATCCTCGTGTGCCGGACCTCCCGTTCCTCGGGATCTATGCCCATGACAACACTCTCTGCTACCTGACCGGACTGAGACGGTACCGCGAGGAGGGTGGGTCCGATGCAGTGACTCCGTAGCAGATGGGAGGCGCTGGATGATCCGCCGGGTCTGCCGGGTCTGCGCGGTTCGTGAGGAATGCAGGAGCCTACAGAAACTTTTTTGCGTTCTCCGACAAACCCGATTGCCATCCCCGCGCCGGTCTCCCCACGCTCTCCGCCACGTTCCCAAGGAGGATTGCCTGTTCCACGCATCGGCCCGTGGTGTTGCTCTGCACCGATGGCATTGGCTACCCGCATTCCAAAAGGGTACGCGTCTGATCCTTTTGCGGCATGAACACGTTCCGGACTTGGCTGCTGACATGGGTGGTGGGGCTCGTGCTGACCTCCACCCCGACGTGGGTGCATGGTGCGGGGGTCGCGACCCTAACGACGCCATTCTACTCGGCCCCGGGGTACTTGGTCCGACGTCTCGATGCCGATTCGGTGCTGGTCCGGGCGGAGTTCACCCAGAGC
>CAZZKQ010000389.1:0-3750 GCA_964654875.1 uncultured Verrucomicrobiota bacterium
ACCCCAGAGGCCGAGGTCGGCGTGGAGACGCCCCTTGATGAGCACCAGGTCACCCCGGGAGGACTGGGCCTGTCCGGTCCCCGACCCGAGGCCAAGACCGAACCACAGCAGGACGCAGATCCATCCCAAGACGCGTCGGCTCATCACCGTCGGGACGATGGGGAGGACCCCGATGGGCGGCAAGCCGGGACGCGCGTCACTTCGAGTTGAACCGGTGGAGGGCCTTGGCGGTGCGTACCAGGATGCCGCCCTGGACAGGAACCACGCTCGACCGTGTTGGGGGTTCATCGAGCGCAAGGCGGTGGAGCACCTTGAACTCGTCGCCTGCCGAGGCGACCAGCACGGTCCCGTTCTCACTCACGAGGTAGATCTTCCCGTCGGCCCCCGTCGGCGAGGACCAGATGGTGTCGGGCGTCTCCAACCGGCCAGACCACACCTTCGCCCCGGTCTTCGGATCCAGCCGTGACAGGATCCTCTTTCCGCCATCGAGGACGAACAGCTTGCCGTCGTACAGGAGTGGCGTGGCCCAATCGGTCGGGGCCTCGGTGAACTGCCAGGCCCGATGGGAGGTGGTCACCGTGCCCGTGCCGCCGTCGCGGAACGCCACCACGGGCTGACCCTTGGGGCCGGCCCCGTAGACGAGTCCCGGACCGGAGACAGGCGAGGTGACGATCCGATACCAGTCGTCCCGCTTCTCATACAGCCGGGCACGCCAGATCTCGGAACCGTCCCTGGGGCGATGGCCGCTGATGTGGTCGCCTCCCACGATGAGGATCTCGGTTCCATGGGGTCCCTTGTGCGGGACGGGAGTGGCATAGCTCTCGTGGCTTTCGAGGGTGGAGTCGGTCACCCGCTTCGCCTCCCAGAGCGTCTTGCCCGTCTTCGGGTCGAGCGAGAGCAGGAACGAATGCCGCTCCGGGTTGCCTCCCGCCAGCGGGTAGTCGGGTGGCATCTGGTCCCGTTGCAGCACCGGGATGATCAGCTGCCCGTCGTGCAGCAGCGGGCTGGCCCCGTAGATCCACATGATGGCGAACCGTCCGTAGTCCTTGTAGAGGGGACGCTTCCAGAGCTCCTTGCCCTCGAAATCAAAGGCTGCGACGTCGCCAGTGCCGAACATCACGATCACCCGCTTCCCATCGGTCACCGGCGAGGGGGCGGCCATGTTGTTCTTCCCCTTCTCCTTGTCGCCGACCGCCACGGTCCGGCTCCAGAGAATCGCCCCGGTCTTCGCATCGAGGCACAGCAGATTGAGGTTCTTGGCGGAGTCCGGCGAGGTGAGGAAGATCCGGTTTCCCCACACGACCGGTGTCGATCCTGCCGGACCCGGCAGAGGGGTCGACCAGGCGGCATCGGCCTGGGTGAAGGTCGACGGAAGGCCCCGGACATCGGTGCTGCCATTGTGATGGGGGCCCCGCCACTGCGACCAGTTGGATTCGGCCTGGACGGCCACGACGAGGGCGGTCAGTGCTGCGGTCAGAATCGATGGGGTTTTCATGGGGATGGGAGTCTTCTCGGATGCTCAGGATGTTCGGATGGGACAACAAGGGCGTTTCAATCTGGACGAAACCTCCTACGGCTTGGTTCCCCTCGAGACGCTGCTGCCGGAGGCCAGGAATGTGAGGAGATCGGCCAGCGGCTGTTCACCCAACTGCTCGAATCCCGTCGGCATGATCGACTGGCGGGAGGCCTCCAGTCGCGCAATCTCGGATCGCGGCAGGACGTGCTTCTGGCCCTGGAGATCATAGAGCTCGATGCTGGTGGTGGACTCCGTGTCGAGACGTCCCGAGAAGGTGTCTCCTCCCTTGGTCTCGACGGTCCAGAGCACGTAGTTGGATTCCACCGACCGGTTCGGGTCCAGGATCTCCCCGAGGAGCTCGGCCTTCGGGCGGACACCGATGCCGCTGAGGTCCGGTCCGACCTTTCCACCCTGGCCATAGAAGAGGTGGCAGACGCCGCAGTTGGCGGTGAAGACCTCCCGTCCCCGGGTGGAATCACCGGCCTTGGAGGCGGCCGGGAGGAGCCGCTTGAGCACCTCCTCACGATCGGCGGACACCGGCGCCTTCCTGCCCTGGACGGAGGAGGCGCGTTGGACCACGGCCGTATCGGAGTGGTTCCGGAGCGCCTGCCACTGTTCCCATCCGAGGTCGTTGGCGTGGAGTTCCCCCGATTCGAGGCCGGCAAGGATCCGGTTCGTCCAGGCCACGCGTCTCAGCAGCACCGTCAGAGCGGTGCGTTTCTGGCCTGGCGTCAGGGTGTTCCAGCGTGCCAGCAAGGTATCCCCCAGGGAGGGTTGGTGGCTGTCGCCGAGGGCCCGAATCAGCCCGGTGGCCAGCTCGGGCGAGGATTGTGGGGAGATCTGGGCAACGAGGGTCCTGAGGGTCTCTGGGGTGTCCTGGAGATTGACCCAGGCCCGGGCGGCGGCGGTCCGATCCGAATCCGATCGGCCGGTGGCTTCGACGGTGGCCTTGAGACGTTGTGTGGCGGCGGCCACGGCCTCCGGGAAGAGGTCCAGTCGATTCCAACGGTTCGCCAGGATGAGCAGCCGATCCTGGCCCTGTTCGTCCAGGGTGCGTATCGAGTCCTTCAGGGCCGCTTCCGTCGAGGGATTCAGTGTGGGACTGACCCCCTCGGGCCATCCCTGGGTGAGTCCCTCGAGGACCGCCTTCGCGGTGGCTGGCGAGGACCCGGCGGCCTTCAGCCAGGCGGTAAGCGCGGCGGTTCGCCGGCTGGACTCGTGACGAGCGACGATCAGGACGACCTCGTTGGCCGCATCCGGGAGCGGTGTGGATGCGCTGGCGAGGCCGCTGAGGAATCCCTCGCCATGCCGGACCGCGGCACAGGCGGCCGCCTCACGAAGCCAGCGATCTCCGGCCGTGGACGGGTTCCTGAGCGACTGGGCGATGGCGCGTCCTGCGGAAAGGTCGGTCGGCGTCGAGGCCAGTGCGAGCAACGTGGCCAGTCGGACCTGGGCCTCCGGGTCGTCGAGCAGTCGCGCCTGGAGCAGGGTCCGGGTGGTTTCCTCGTCGGACGGCAGCACGGTGACGGCAGCCCTCCGGACCCCCCAGGCTGGATGTCCCAAGGCCCGGTTTACAGCCGATCGTGAGGCCGGTTCCCCCAGGGCCCCGAGACCCTGGAGCGTCCACAGGGCATGCATCGCCCCGGGATTGAGTCCGGCCTTGTCGGTGGAGGTGTCGGCCACGAGGCTGCGCAACTTCGGGACGACATCCGTCGAGTTCCTCTCGACCAGCAGCCGTTGGGCGTGGGACCGCCAGAGCTGGTTGTCGCCTGACAGTGCCGCGACGAGGGACTTGGGATTGGTCGGGTCCAGGCGCGGGGCCCTGGTGGGTCTGCCTCCGTTGGCCGTGACCCGATAGATGCGGCCATGGCGCTGGTCCCGGAGGGGCGTCTCATAGGCGTTGCCCTTGCCGTTCTTGAAGCCGATCGGCGTGGGGTTGTGCTGGATGATGTAGTTGTACCAGTCGATCACCCACAGGGCGCCGTCGGGTCCCACCTCCGCCACGATCGGGGACGTCCATTCGTCGTCGCTGGCGAGGAAGCTGCCACGGTTCACCGCCTGGAAGTCCGCCCCCTTGGGGTCGAGTCGGAACTGGCCCAGGAGATGTCCGGTGGGTTCGGCGACGAACGCGATGCGGTTCCAGAATTCCCTCGGGAACGATCGTGCCGTGTACAGGGCATGGCCTGCGCCGGCGGTGTAGCGGCCGTGGGCATCGACCTGGCGGACCTTCTCGG
>CAZZKQ010000390.1:0-3750 GCA_964654875.1 uncultured Verrucomicrobiota bacterium
GCGACTCGACACGCCGGGTCGTGTGTATTTCCAGGACAGCACCCGACAGCCCTTCCACTACGGCTTCATCCGACAGCGTCTGGCGGGATTCGAGGGTCTGTCCCCGGAGTCGGTGGATGCGGTGTCGCTCCGCAACACCGGGCAGCGTCTCGTGCTGGGAGCGGTCCTGCTGCCGGAGGATGCCGGGTTTCGGGAGATCGGAATCCAGATCATCGGGCGGGAGGCCTTCCCGGTGGATCGCGTCGTGGAGTGGCTTGGCCAGGTCCGCCAGGCCCTCGTCCTGCCGGAGGGCTGGACGGTCCGCTACGTTCCGACCGTCGAACAGGAGACCCTTGGCCCCACGGATCTCCTCCGGTTCGAGGCGGCGGGATTCCCGGTCGCCTCGGTCTCGCGCTGGATCCGCAGGGATGAGGTCTACAGCGCGGGCTGGGCGTACGGTCGGATCCGATTCGTGACGGCGATGGAAATCCAGGCGGCGTTCGTCTCGGGACGGCTCCGTCCGGAGGACATCCTCCTGACCGATGCGGTGCCGGCGGAGATTCCCGTCGTGGCGGGCACGATCAGCCTGAGCCCTGCCACCCCCAATTCCCACGTGGCGATCCTGTCGCAGTCGTTCGGCATCCCGTTCGTCCACGTCGCGGACCCGGCCCGGCAGGCGGAGCTGCGGTCCTGGGAAGGGCAGGAGGTCCTGATGGTGGCGGGTTCCGACGCCGGAGGGGATCCGGTCCGGTGCGTCAACGTGGAGGGCTATCTCACGGAGGGACAGAAGGTGGTCTTGGCGAAGGCCAAGGCACCGGCCCGTCTCGCGGTGGTCCCGATGGAGCGTCGCGGCGTCATCCATGTGCCGGCCGGGAACCTGAAGCCGGAGGACCTCCGCCATGTCGGAGGGAAGGCGGCGAACTACGGGACCCTGGTGCGGTCGGTGCCGGACCATGCACCGCGTCCGGCCCTGGCGTTCACCTTCGATCTCTGGATGGACTTCCTCGACCAGACCCTGCCCGGGGGGAGGACGCTGCGGGCGACCCTTGCCGATCGGCTCCAGGGGCATGTCTTCCCGCCCGACATGGTCCGGCTGTCGGCGGACCTTGCAGCAATCCGACAGTTGATCCGGGACGGAGCGGACTTCTCCGCGGCGCAGAAGCAGGCGATCGTGTCGGCCCTGGGGACGGTCCACTCCGGCGGGAACCTGCGGTTCCGGAGTTCCACCAACGTCGAGGACAGCGAACAGTTCTCCGGGGCGGGTCTCTACGACAGCCATAGCGGATGTCTTCTGGACGACACGGATGGCGATGCCGAGGGACCGTCCCGGTGCGATCCGACGGAAACCGGGGAACGTGGGGTGTTCCGGGCGCTGCGGCGCGTGTACGCGAGCTTCTACAACGACAACGCCTTCCTGGAGCGGCTGCGTCATGGCGTGGACGAGTCCACGGTGGGCATGGCGGTGCTGGTGCACCGGTCGTTTCCGGATGAGATCGAGATGGCCAATGGGGTGGCGACGCTCCGGGTGACCGCGGCGCGTTCCCGGGAGACCCTGGCCTACAGCGGCGAACTGGTGCTCCAACCCGGTGCGGAATCGGTGGCGAACCCCGAACCCACCTCGCGGCCGGAGGTCATCACCGTCTCGCGGACCCCTGGCTCGGCCCCGACGCTGGGCGTCGCACGCCGTGCCGGAAGGGTGCCGCTCGGCGGCACCGTGCTCGAGTGGACCCGTGGCTACGACTCGCTCGTTGAGGTGCTGGAGTTGGCGGTCCTGGCGTTCGCCGAGGCCCGGCCGGGTCGGGAGACCCTCGCGGTGGACCTCGAGTTCAAGCGGGTCGCCCCGGGAAGCCTCGTGGTGAAGCAGATCCGCGAGATCCCGTCGAATCCCGCTGGCACCCGTCCGCCCCCGTTCACGCTCTCGGAGTCGGCCGCCTTCGAGGTCTTCCAGCACCATGGCAAGGACCTGTTTGCCAACCATCGACTCAAGTCGATCTGGCGTTTTCCAAGTCTGGTGTTCGCCGGGGAACCCGGAGCCGTCGGGTTCGACGTGCTGGTGGATCTGACCCATCACGATGGCACCTCGATCCGGAGACGGTCGGGTCGGATCGGATCGTTTCCAGGAGCCAGCATCGCGGCCTCGGGCGCCACGGTGACGTACCGCTGGAACTGGCCGGACGGGGACCTTCGCGGTGCGTACACGATCGTGGCGACCTTTCCCAAGCCGCCGGATCCGAGGCAGCCGTTGTCCTGGATCGATGCGCTGCAGGTGGACCTCAAGGCGGCGTACGGGACGCCGCAGCCGACCTTCGATGCCCAGGGAGTCCGGAAGACGGTGACCTCGGAATCGACCCGGCTCGTGCCGCTGTCCCGGATCATCACGGGATCGCTGCCGCGTCAGCGCACGGTCCAGAAGGGCCGCGTTTCGGTGGCGACCGACTACCTGTTGTCCTTCCTGAAGTTCGGCTATCCGGGGATCGGCATCTACGACACGAAGAGCTGGCCGCTGGTGGAGTGGCGGGGGACGACGCTGACGGGGTTCACCCGGGAGCCGATCCGCCTGACGGGTCCGTTCTCGCAGACCTACGATTCGATCCGACACAACTTCTTTGAGACCTTCCTCTTCGAGCCTGGCCTTGATCCTGGGGTTTCATCCGGTGTGCTGGAGGAGCTGCGGTCGGCCAACATCCGGCGGATCCGCCTGGAATACGGCGAGTTCAACGCCAGCGAGATCTGGATCGAGGGTTGGGATGGGACGGTGCGGAGGGGCAGGTGAGGGGAGGGAAGGGAGAAGGTTGAGAGTTGAGTGTTGAGAGCTGAGAGACCGAGCCCTATCCGCATCGCCTGGGTCTTGATCTCCCCGCCTTTCCTCCGTGGCTCCGCGTCACCGTGGGGGTCCCTTTGTTTCCCCTCCGCGTATTGGCAAGCCTCGTCCCATCCCTAGATCTGGCGATGGTGGAGCGGCCTGCGCCCCTGCCAGACTGGCGGAATGCAACCACCGGGACCGGACGTCGACGCGATCTGGAAGGAGACCTTCCAGGAGTTCTTCCCGGAGTGTCTCGATCGGTTCTACCCCGAGGTCGCCGCGGTCGTCGACTGGACCCAGCCGGTCCGTTTCCTCGACAAGGAGCTGCGCGAGATGCTGGGGGATTCCCCCCGGCCTCGGCAGTTCGTCGACATCCTGGCCGAGGTGCATCTCAGGAACGGGACCCTGGGTTGGATCCTGATCCATGTGGAGGTGCAGAGCACGGTGGACCCGGAGTTCTCGTGCCGGATGCTGTTCTACCACGTGGCGTTGTTCCGGAAGTTCAGGCGACCGGTCCTGAGCCTGGCGGTGCTGGGGGATCCGGATCCGGGGTGGCGTCCGGGCCGTTTGGAGACGGGGATCGGGGACATGGGGGTGCTGTTCCGGTTTCCGATCTGCAAGCTGTCGGACTTCACGGATGCGGAGCTGGAGGCGGATCTGAATCCGGTGAGCTTCGTGATCCTGGCGGAGCGGATGGCGCGACGACACCGGGAGGATCCATCGGCCCGTAGGGTGGGGAAGCTGGCGTTGATCCGTCGGCTGGTCCGGATGCTGGAGGCCAAGGGCTACAGCCGGAAGAAGGGGCTGGCATTGACGCGGGTGATCGAATGGGCGATCCCATTGCCACCGGTGGAAGACAAGCGACTGATCCAGGATATGCAACAGATCGAAGCAGAGATCCCGAGGACGTTCCTGACGTGTTTTGAACGCTACGCCCTGTACAAAGCCACTGAAGAGGCCCGACAGAA
>CAZZKQ010000391.1:0-3731 GCA_964654875.1 uncultured Verrucomicrobiota bacterium
CCACCCCATTGGTCGAGTAGAGGATCGTCGCTCCAGGATCCGGCGCGGTGAGCACCAGCCGGAAGGCCTTGTCGTGGAATCCGCGCGAATGGCTCCAGTCGAGCGGCCGGTTCCCGCCCTCGTATCGGTTGGCCGCCAGGTTGGGCGCGCCTGGAGTTGGATCCAGCAGCGTCCATCGTCCCTCCGGATCCCGTCCGTAGGCTAGGTCGTTCCCGAGGGCTGGATACTCCACCCGTTGCAGGATCTCGGCGGTGCTGCCGGGTGGCACGAGGAGCACGACACCGCCCGCCTTGCTGAGACGGAACCCCACATGGAGATCCCCGGACGGGTCGAGCCCTCGATTGCTGCCCGAAGCGAAGCAAATGCGGGACCGATGCGGTTCAAGAATCCAGTCGGGGAAGGTCCACTTTCGCGGCTGGGCTGGATCATCGGTCAGGCTCCATCCGACGAGATTCACCGGATCGTTTCCCGGATTGCGCAGCTCGATCCAGTCGGATGCATCCCCGGACCGGGTGGCGTGCGAGAACCGGTTGTCGGCCACCAATTCCTCGATCCGCACCGGCAGAGGCGACCCGGGCACCTCGATCGCCACCGCGTTCAGGAACAGGCCCGCGGAATTCGACGCCACCAGCAGATATTCGGTCGAGGCTGCTGGACGCAGAAGAATCTGACCGCGGCCATCGGGCCCGGTCCGATCCCCAACCGAGCCGACCCCGGGACGGAGTTCCAAGCGCTGGACATCCTCGACCTGCCACGACACCAGATGCCCGGGATCCAGGGAGGGCGGGGTGACCTCAAACCGGAGAATTCCCACCTCGTTGGTGGGTCGGCCGAAGACCGCGATCTCCCGGAAGCCGATGTACCATTCGATCCCACCGGCGGGATCCGTCCGACGCTTGTCCTCGAGCCCGACGCGGACATAGCGCGCGAAGATGGGTCCACCAAAGTCGGTGTCGAACGTGTTGGGCCGACCGCTGATGCGCTGCGAGAACACCGACTCGTGGCCAGCGTCGAAGAGCCTCACTGTGGTGTTGGTGAGGCGGCTACCAATGCCGTTCGCAGCGATGGTCCGCAGTCCATACAGCGCATGCGTGTTGCCGAGGTCCACCTCCCAGTAGCCATCGACTGTCCGCTCGGTTGTTTTCGTCTCGGTCGAGGCCTTGTCGTCATTGGCCCTCGCAGCCGGGGGAAGTGAATCCTCGAGCCGGAGCATCGTGCTGCGCCTGAACGAGGCGAGGTTGTTGGACACGACAAGCCGGTCCACGGGGGTGCCTGCAACAGGCGGCGGCGGGCCAAACGGGATGTCTGGCACGCCGAAGACGCGGATTTCGGCAAGGGCGACCTGTCGCGTGCCCTTCCCGTTCAACTGGTCCCCGGGCAAACCGATCCAGACTGTCCGGGCGAACACACCGGGCGGGAGCTCGACGGTCCAGGTGGCCGACGGCCCGGGATTCGTCAGACGCTGCTCGAACACCACCTGGTCGTCCATCCGGAGCAGGCGCAGCACCAGTCCGTCCATCATCGAGTCGTCCGGCGTTGGCAGGTTGACTCCCTCGATCCGCTGCAGCGGATGGACCCGGCTCAGCGAACCCCACCAATGGCTGCCCGCAGCATCCGACGTCCGACTCCAGGTCGCCTCCAGACCGTCGGCCGCCAAGCCCGCCGCTGTGTCCGGACCTGCATCGCCCGACTGCCCTGTCGCCACAAAGGGCAACCGGACCGCCGAATTGGTGGGTCCCACAGGATTCAAGAACGACCGGGTATCGAGCGGATTGGCATTGGCCGAGCGGTCGGTGATCCCGGGGCTCTCGATCCAGGTCAGCGCAACCGTCCCGGCCGGCGCTGAGCCGAACTCGAAGGCATAACGGTCGGGCGCGAGTTCGATCACAGCGGTTGCCGGAATGCCATTCAGCCGCAGGGCGATCGGGGTGACGCCACGAACCGCCTCCGAGAACAGCAGCTCCAGTCGCGGTGCCACAGACACCGTGGCGCCTACAGGAGGGGAAACCGACACAACCCTCGGCGCAATGGTGTCCCGCAGGCGCTCCTGCCAGATGGCATCGAGGGTCAGGCCCAAGACGAGGTCCGAACTCGTGGGGTTCGTCTGGTGGACCTCGACGGCGAGCTCATTGGTCCCAACCCGAAGCGCGGCGGTGCTCCACGTGAAAGGGCCCTCCCACGCCGCGTTGCCGACGCCACGGCTGGCCAGGGTGTCGGGGAGTACGGATCCATCGCCGACACCCAGGCGCTGCACCTCGGAGCCGTTCAGAAACGCGATCATTCCATCGTCCACCGCCACGTTGGCCGACAGCTCGAGGGAATAGGCGTTGGTGATGTCGGTGAGAAACGTGGTCCGGAAGTAGGCGGTGAGAGGGAGCTTCCCTGGCGTGGCCGGAAGCGGGGTCGTCTTCGGACCGGGAAGCTCGGCATCCTCGACGTAGAGAAACCCACCCCCGGCTGTCCACCCCGTTCCACCCCCGGTCACGACCGGCCATTGGGGGTCGGGTAAATTACCGTCGACCCGGTAGTCCCAGACATGGGTGATATCCACCCATCGATTCGTCCGATAGGCACCCGGCATCCCGAGGTCCAGCGTTAGCTGGACCACCGGGCTGAGCTGACGCGACAGGGCGTCCTCCACCACGACCGCGATCAACGCATTCTGGTCGGAGAGGCCGGTCCGGAAGGTCCACTCCGCTCCGGTTGCACTGTCCACCGGCTTGCCATCACGATGCCACTGGTACCGGATCGGGGATTGGCCGATGGCCTCCACCGAGAATGTGACCGAATCGCCGATGAAAATGGTCTGGGAAACCGGGGGCCGGATGATCTCGAGGGCCTCCACCGCCCGAGGCAGGACGAACAGCGGCAGCATCAGGAGGTGGAAAGGCCAGCACCTGAAGACCTGACGAAGACGGGATGACGAAGGATTCATGCGGGATTCTGGAACTGCCGACTCTCCACAACCTCCACACAGGCCGCCATCGTTCAACAGAGATTCCTGCCGGAGTGCCGCAGGGAGAGTCAATGTGGCCGGTTCCACGTCGGGAATCACCATCGACGATGCCAGGAGCCGGGCGTCAATCGACCGCTCCGGCAGCCCTGGATCACCAGGAACCCGGAGCAACCCAATGGCGTCACGGCGGACCTCCGACCCGTGGACGCTTCCGCACCCCGTGATGCAGGGCACTGCATCACCCACCCCTCGAAGCCTCCCGATTCCCCTCATCCGGGCCACCAACCCCATCACTCCCTCCCTTCTCTCCGTTTCTCCTCCGTGCCTCCTCCGAGTCGCCTCGTGGATTCCCTCCCAACCCCTTGCAGGACACGGGTGCGCCCCGCTCTTTGCCCTGTAACCCATTCGTCACCTCTGGTGTCCTTGGTCCTGTCCCGCCCGGATGCGCGCCAACCGCCGCGCACCCCTCCATCGGCCATGAACAAGAACGAATCCCTGCTGCAGTTCTTCTCCGCCCAGAGCGCCGAGATCCCCTACGGACTGTTCCTCATCAACTTCGTCCTCGCCGCCGTCCTCGCCCACCTGCTCGGACGCCTCTATGCCCGGTTCGGCCATTCGCTGTCGAACCGTGAGATGTTCGGCCGGAACTTCATGGTCCTGAGCATGACGACGATGCTGATCATCACGATCGTGAAGTCGTCGCTCGCGCTGTCGCTGGGACTCGTGGGGGCGCTGTCGATCATCCGGTTCCGGACCGCCGTGAAGGAACCCGAGG
>CAZZKQ010000392.1:0-3729 GCA_964654875.1 uncultured Verrucomicrobiota bacterium
AGCGCTGGAGGTGAAGGTGGATCCCAAGGGCATGCTGGAGGTGGTCCGATGAGGCGGTTGGGTGCGGGTGGCCCTGGACGATCCACATCCCGATTGACCTTCGATCGGCTCTCCCGTTGTTAGTCCCTGTGCGTCCGCACCTCGACAATGTCTTTGCGAGCTGGTCGATCCCGCCCCGGGTCATGGATGAGCTCTGGGCCGGGGCGTGGTGGCACCTGGGCACGACGTTCTTCCGCCAGGGATGCCTGCCCTGGCGGGGGGAGATCAGCCCGCTCCTCCATCTCCGACTGCGTCTCGAGCGGTTCTCGCCCTCGGAAAGCCAGCGTCGGATCCTCCGGCGGAACGCGGATCTGCGGGTGGTGACGAGGACGGCCGAGCTGGACGACCAGAGGAGGGATCTGTTCGACCGGCACAAGGTCCGGTTTGCGGAGAGCATCCCCAATTCGCTGGAGGATTTCCTGGGGCCGGATCCCTCGAGCATCCCGGTGCCGACGCTGGAGTTCGCCGTGTATTCGGGCACGACGCTGGTGGCCGCCAGCTACCTGGCCTGTGGCCGCGAATCGGTCGCCAGCCTCTACGGATTCTTTGCACCGGAATGGAGCCGTCGGAGCCTGGGCCTCCTCACCATGCTCCAGGAGATCCGGTTCGCCCGGGAGAACGGCTACCGGATCTACTATCCGGGCTATGCCCTCGTGAAGCCGTCCAGCATGGACTACAAGAAGCGCTTCCATGGGTTGGAGGCCTATGACTGGACGGACGGGTGGAGGCCGTTCGTCCGGCTGGTGTGAGGGACCCGTCGTCTCGACGGTTCAACGCCTCCGCCTCGACTAGGGAGAATCCCTAACCCGATACCTCAAACCGCGGGTCCTGCAGGGTGCTCCGCCCCAATTGTCCGGTCGGGCCGCATCCGCATGCTCAGGACTCCCGGGGATTGGGATCCGGGCCACTTCGTGGCCTGGCTTCCGAGCCACCGGGATGATGGCACGACGTCCCTCCGGATTCCGGGGTCTGTCCCCGGGGAAGCGGAGGGCCGATGTGCCCCAAGATCCGAATGCCATGACGACCACAGCGGCCCCCTACTATCGACTGCCCTCGACGACGGTCGCCGGCAACAGCGGACTCCGGGATGCCGCGGTCCAGACGCAGCTGGAAGCGAGGGTCCTGCGCGCCGTGGCGCCCCTCGTCCAGGATCTGGGTGCGGCAACCCTCATGGACCTGCTCGACGACTTCATCGCGGAGGCGCCGGTCCGCCTCCGGGAACTCGATGCCCTCGCGCAGCGGCCCGACCAGGACGAGGTCTTCCGTCGCTCCGCCCATTCGTTCAAGGGGACCTCCGGGATCTTCGGCCTCACCGAACTCGTCCAGCTGGCGATGGAGCTCGAGGTGTCGACCCTGGATCGAACCGCCACGGGCTCCTCCCGGATCGACGGGGTCTGGGAGCTTCGACTCCGATTCCAGGAGATCCTTCCCGTGCTGAGGTCGGTGCGCCGGCAACTCCAATCGAGGACCTGACCCTTGGATTTCCCGGCCCCCAGGATTCCGACAGCCGACGCGGCCGGTTCCGGCTGGGCCTCGCTGCGGGGTGGTGGCCTGGTCCTCCTCCGCTGGGTGCTTCTGCTGCACGGATGGATGCTCGCCGGTGCGATCGGGCTTTCTGGCACGACGACCCCGGGGACCCTCACCAACATCCTCCAGCTCCGGGCCCAACCCACCGCCGATGCCGGTCGTCCGGTCGTGATCCGGGGTGTCGTCACCTACGTCCATCCCAGCAGCCATTCCCTCTTCGTCCAGGATTCCACCGGTGGCATCTCGCTTCGGATCGGTTCCCCGGAGCAGATGCGGGCCCTGGGGTTGAAGGCCGGCCAGGAGATCGAGATCGATGGTCGTCATGAGGCGGGTGCCTCGACCCCGGTCATCGTCTCCCATGCTCCCGGGGCGCTTCCGCGCATCCGGATCCTGGGCGAGGGACGATTCCCGAGCCCGCTGGCCGTCTCCCCCGACATCACCGCCTATGCCGCATTCGAGAGCCGATGGGTCGAGGCGAAGGGCGTCGTCCGGAAGATCGGTCCCGCAAGCGAGGATCCCCTGGATGACCGCGTCCGTCTGACCCTCGACGCCGGCAACGGACGCTTCCAGATCCTGGTGGCGGACTTCAGGCGTCACCGGGACCTGTCCCCGACGCTCGTGGACTCCAAGGTCCGGGTGCGCGGCGTGTACAGTCTCGTGGTCAACGAGCGCCAGCAACTGACTGGTGTCGAACTGCTCGTGCCGGGCATGCAGCTGATCGAGATCGAGCAGGCGGCCCCGTCGGATCCATTCCAGGTCGTCCTCACCCCGCTCGAGTCGATCCTCCAGTTCGGACCCGATGGACGTTCCGACCACCGGGTCCGCGTCGGTGGCGTGGTCGTCCTGGTCCGCGAGGACCGCGGTTTCTTCCTCCAGAACGGCAGTTCGGGGCTCTGGGTGGCCCGGGGCGCCAACCCGGATGTCCGGGAGGGGCAGTGGGTCGAGGTCGTGGGATTCCCGGAACTCCAGAACGGCCGACCCGGTCTCGACGATCCCCAGTACCGGGTGCTGGGAACGACGAATCTCCCGGTCCCGTTCGAGTTCCTGTCCGACAACCCGCTGTCCCCGTCGCTCGACGGCCGGCTGGTGCGGGGTGCCGCCCGGCTGATCGGACAGGGGTTCCATCGCGAGGGCTACGGTCTGACGCTCCAGCATTCCGACCAGGTCTTCGACGTGGTCGTTCCGACGCGCACGGCGCACTCGGCGATGATCGAGATCCCGATCGGCAGCACCCTGGGGTTCACCGGCGTCTATGATCCGCTGGCCAGCGACCTGGGAGAGGTCCGGAGCTTCCGCATCCTGGCCCCCGGTGTGGATGCCGTCACGGTGCTCGAGCGGGCGTCGTGGTGGACGGCCCAGCGGCTCTCGATCGCCCTGGCGATCCTCGCCGTGGTGATCGTGGTGGCGGGCTTCTTCTCGATCCACCTCTCGCGCAAGAACGAGCGCCTGCAGGTGGAGGTCCGGGAGCGTCTCCGGGCGGAGGCGGCGCTGCGGGCGACCCAGGACGAGCTCGAGATGCGCGTCGAGGAGCGCACCCGGGAGCTCCAGCTCGAGGTGGTGGAGCGTCGACGGGCCGAGGCCGAGGCCGCCGCCGCGAACCAGGCCAAGAGCGAGTTCCTCGCCAACATGAGCCATGAGATCCGGACCCCGATGAACGGCATCCTGGGGATGACGAACCTCCTGCTCGACACACCCCTCCGGCCCGAGCAGCGCGAGTTCGCGAACCTTGCAGCCACCAGCGCCCAGTCCCTCCTTACTGTCCTGAACGACATCCTCGACTTCTCCAAGATCGAGGCGGGCATGATGACCTTCGAACAGCTCGACTTTGACCTCCGGGAGTGTCTGGAGAGCAGCCTGGACCTCCTGGTCGAGCGCGCCGACGCGAAGAGCATCGAACTGGCCTACCTGGTCCACGAGGAGGTCCCGCAGATCGTCCGGGGTGACCCGGGACGCCTCCGCCAGGTCCTCCTCAACCTCGCCAGCAACGGGGTCAAGTTCACCGAGCAGGGAGAGGTGTTCATCGAGGTCAGCCTCGTCCGACGGTCCAACGCGGCGTGCGAGCTGCGGTTCTCCGTGCGCGACACCGGCATCGGACTGAGCGAGGAGGCGATCGCCCGCCTGTTCCAGCCCTTCGTGCAGGCCGAGAATTCCACCACGCGTCGC
>CAZZKQ010000393.1:0-3725 GCA_964654875.1 uncultured Verrucomicrobiota bacterium
GTGACGTCCACGTGCATTTTTATTGCATCGAAACCCAGCCAATCCCCAAGCCTGACCATGTCCCGTCGACTCTTTCTCAAATCCGCCCTCGCCGCCTCGGCAACGCTTTCCCTTGGTGCCGCCTCCGCTGCTTCTTCATCCAAGGAGTCCCTGACCGGGCTTGAGGATTCCATCTCCCGCAAGCTCTATGCGGGCGATGGCTTGGCTCGACCCATCCCCGGCCGCCCTACGAAATCCGACCTGGCCCAGGGAAAGGACCGGACCCTTGTCCTCGGAGGCGGCGGTGAATACTACCTGGCGTGGTATTGCGGATTCTTCCACGGCCTGCTGGAACAGGGATTCGACCCCAACCTCGCCGAGATGGTGGTCGGGACCTCGGCCGGATCGTATATCGGATCATCCCTGACCTCCGGACATTTTGGGAGCCTCCGGGCGAAGTTCGAGTTTTTTGGCCACTTCCCCGGCCTGTTCGCGCGTCTGGCACCGGTGGCACAGCCGAATGTCAGTCAGCGTCGGGCGATCGAGATCAATGCATCGGTCCGGGATGGAACCGAGGAGGGCGTCCGGGCCATCGGTCGTGCGGCCTTGGCGGCCGACAACAAGGTGAACGGGTCGGCCGTGGAACGACTCGCGTGGCTGATGACGGAGGACAGTCGCACGGACTGGCCCACCCCGACGATGTATACAACCGCCAATGACTGCTATACCGGTGAGCGCATCATCGTGGGACAGGCGGTGGCCCGTCGGAACGGGATTCCCCTCGCCCACGCAGCTGCTGCCAGTTCATCCCTTCCTGGAATGATCGGCCCAACCCTGCTCGGTCAGCGATACTGCATGGACGGCGGCATCTGCCGAACCCTATCCCACTGTGACGTTGTCGCAGGAGCCAGACGTGCCCTTGTGATTGCGTTGACCGACGGTGTCTCCGGAACCCTTCTCACCGGGATCACCCGAAACCTCCACAAAGAGGTGGACGATCTGAAGGCCGCTGGAACGAAGGTCTATCTCGTCATCGCCGGGACGCCTCCGGGAGTGGATCTGCTGGATCCGAATCAGATCGCTCCTGCGCTTCGGACCGGATACGAGCGCTCCCGGGCGGAGGGGGAGGCGATCCGCCGTTTTTGGGCCTAGCAACGAGTCCGACCTGCTTGCAGAACCGGATCAAGAACAGGGTACACGCCGTCGTTTTGGTCTTTTGTCCGCAGGGGCTCTGGTCAGCATCCGGTGGTGAACGTCGACGCCGGTGGATCTTCTGGGGTGATGGCCTCCCATTTCCGGGGATGGGCCAAGCCGGGTCCGCCAGCACCGGGCGCCTGGGTTGCGCCGGACGTCCATGAAGGTGAGACCCTCGACGCCCTCAGTGGCCACTACCGTCTCCTTCAACTGCGCGACGGCCACCGTTTCTCGACGGATGACGTCCTCACGGCCTGGTATGGAACATCGTGGTGTCCCTCCGCCCGGACGGCACTCGACCTGGGCAGCGGCATTGGCACTGTGGCCACCGTTGTCGCATGGCGGTTGCAGGCGGTGCGGTTGGTCACCGTGGAGGCCCAGGAGATCAGCGTCGGGCTGGCCCGTCGATCCGCCCGGTATAATGGCCTCGAGGACCGTATGGAGATCCGGTCCGGTGATTTCCGATCGGCCGGCGTTCTCCGTGAGGAGGAGCGTTTTGACCTGGTGACGGGCAGTCCGCCGTATTTCCCGCCGGGCACAGGGGTGGAAAGCAGTCATCCGCAGAAGCAAGCCTGCCGCTTTGAGCTCCGCGGGACGGTGGCCGACTACTGTGCCGTGGCCTCGCAGCACCTTGCTGTCGGTGGATTCTTTGCGGGCGTGTTCCCGTGGGAACCGTCCCAATGGCGTCGGGTCCTCGATGGGGCGCGGGACAGTGGGCTGAGTCTGGTCCGGTGTCGTCCGGTCATCTTCCGGGAGGGGGACCCTCCGCTGGTGGGTCTGTTTGGAATGGTCCGTTCCACCGACCTGCCGGAGGGGTTCCGGGAGAGGACCTGGACGGAGCCAGCCCTGGTGATCCGGACCCGAGACGGTTCGATCCACCCCGAGTATTCGGCGCTGAAGGTGTCGTTCGGATTCCCGCCCTGAACCGAGGCCTCCCCGGATTCCGGGGGGATGGGCTTTTGGACAGCGTGGTCAAAATCTGACTTTTTGCGGTACCCGCCGAGGCGTCGCTTGCCGAGCTGGAGAGGTCGGGATACGACTGGTATGCGGGATCAGGATGATCCCTTTCTATGGACACCTCCTCCGGGCGCGAAGAAATCCGACACCTCAACCTGAAGCTCGCGGAGCTGGGACTGCCGCGATACGAGGCGGCCGTGAATCCGGAGGCGGCCACCATCATCGGCTCCTTCGTGGCCCGGAGTCGTGAGAAGGACCGGCTCCTGTCGTCCTACCTCTGTCCACCGGACGCACGGATCCAGGCCTTCCTCTTCGACTATCTCGGCGATGCCGTCGTGCCGCCGCGTCTGCCGGGTCAGACGCTGATCCTCGACCGCCCGGGTCTGGCCCGCGTGGCCTCGCTGCCGCCGGATCGCGACGAGTTCGCGAGCGATCTGCTCCGCAGCCATCGCGTCGCCAACGGGGTGCTGCACAACCCGAAGTCGGACCGTCGGACCACCGCCGGCATCTTCCATGTGGCGGAGGGCGGACTGCCGATCCCGTCCGACAAGAAGGCGGTGCCCAAGGATGTGTTCGCCGCGATCCTGCGTCGCGCCCTGCAGCCGCCCGATGGGATGCTGGCGCTGCCCTTCACCGGGTCGCAGACGGAGCAGGCCAGGACCTGGGTGTCACTCTTCCTGCGTCCGGTGGTGTGTCCGGCCGTCGAAGGGTTCATCGCCGAGCAGCGCATGGAGGTGCGTCTCTTCGTGCCGGGCTCCTTCGTCAGCAACCTCGACTTCGTCGAGAACATCTTCGGCAACGCCGGGGATCCGACGCTGCCCGAGAACGATGCCGCCCTGGATCCGGAGCACTGGAGTGGGCACACCGGTTGCATCCTGCTGGCACCGCACCTGGTTGGCAGCCTCACCAAGAAGGACGCCGGTCTGCCGCACTGGGACCAGGCCACGGAGCGGCAGCGTCGGGACGGCATGTGCTGGAAGGAGTCCGACGAGCCCTACAACGACGGCAACGCCTTCAAGCTCTGTGCGCGCGATGCGTCGGGTGTGATCGTCACGATCATCGGCGACAACTACTTCGGCTACTGCAAGAAGGAGGTGAAGACCCAGATCAGCTTCGCCGCCAATCTGATGGGCCTCGCCGAGGAGGAGCATGCGGGGGGTGCCCTGGTGTTTCCCCGGTACGACCTCGCCGGTGATTACGACTCCTCGCTGCATTCGCAGGACTATACCCAGCGGTTCGGCTCCGTGCTCACGCTCCTGGGATCCGAGCTGGAGCTCCGTCCCGAGGGCCACGCCGTCGATCGCCGCGTCCCACGGATCGTGTATGTCTCGGAATCCGCCCGCTTCGACATCGAGTCCCGCAGCATCTCCTGGCCCCAGGGCGGTGGGACACGCTCGATCAAGCTCCTGCTCGACCACCACTACGTGCTTCCCAATGGATTCCGGGTGCACCTCGAGAAGCCGGTGGGCAACCGGGCCTGGCGCCTCATCGGCACCCGCCCGGAGCCGACCCTCTGCCACAAGCCCTGCACGGTGAGCGGGGGGGGCAAGTCGGAGATCTCCAAGCCGATCACCGATGCCGTCATCCATGGACCG
>CAZZKQ010000394.1:0-3717 GCA_964654875.1 uncultured Verrucomicrobiota bacterium
ACGCCGCATGGACCCGTTCCATCTCCTCGTGGTTCCGCTCGTCGGTGAGGAAGGTCGGATGCAGGTTGCCATCGCCCATGTGTCCGAACGTCCCGATGCGGAGCTTGTACTTCTGGGCGATCTGCTCGACGAACCGGACCATGTGGGCGAGCTCGCTCCGGGGTACGGTGGCGTCCTCGAGGATCGTGGTGGGGGCGACCCGGGCCAGGGCGCTGAAGGCGCTCCGACGGGCGCTGGCAAGCCGGTTGGCCTCGGCCTCGTCGCGGGCGATCCGGATCTCCCGGCAGCCGTTGCGACGCGCCATCTCCTCCATGACCCGGGCCTCTTCCTCGACCTGGGCAGGATGTCCGTCCGCCTCCATGAGCAGCAGCGCCTCGCAGTCCGTCGGCAGGCCGATCTTCGCGTAGTCCTCCACGCACCGGATCGTGGTGCGGTCGAGGAACTCCAGCGTGCACGGGATGATCTGGGCCGCGATCAGGTCGCTGACCGTCTGGGCCGCGGCATCCATCGCATCGAACGTGGCCACGAGGGTCTTCTTGGCGGCGGGCTTGGGGATGAGCTTGAGCAGGACCTGGGTGATGACACCGAGGGTGCCCTCGCTGCCGATGAAGAGGTCTTTCAGGGAGTACCCGGCGACATCCTTGACGCACTTGTTGCCGGTCGTGAGCACCTCGCCGTTGGCGAGGATGACCTCGAGTCCCATGACGTAGTTGCGGGTGATCCCGTACTTGAGGCCACGGAGGCCCCCGGAGTTCTCGGCGACGTTGCCGCCGATGGTGGAGATCTTCATGGAGCCCGGGTCGGGCGGATAGAAGAGTCCCACGGCCGCGGCCGCCTCGGCGACCTGGAGGGTGGTCACCCCGGGCTCGACCCGTATCGTGAGATTGGCGCGGTCGACCTCCAGGATCCGGTCCATGCGCACGGTGCAGAGCACGATGCAGCCCGCGACGGGCAGGCTGCCACCGCTGAGACCGGTGCCGGAGCCGCGGGTCACGACCGGGATCCGCTCCCGTGTGGCGATCTCGAGGACCGCCACCACATCGGCCGCGGATCGGGCGAACACCACCGCCCCAGGCATCTGGGTCATCGCGGCGGTGCCATCGAAGGAGTAGGGGATGAGATCCTCGGTCGAGGTCAGAAGGGCGTCGGAAGCGATCCGCTGGCGGAGTTCGGCGACGAGGGATTCGGACAAAGCCATCGCCCGGAGCCTGACAAGGCGCGGGCGCGGGGGTCAATGCGGGCCGCTGCGGGTCTGGCGCTGGTAGGCCTCGTGCAGCGCCTGGGTTCCCGGACTCTCCCGCAGCGGGGTGCCGTCGAGGGCGGTGGCTGTCACCAGCCCGAGGGAGCTGAGGGTGAGGAAGACACCATCCGCGGCGCGGAGGTCGTCGGGGGTGCATCGGCGCTCCCTGGGGATGAAACCGAGGTCCGGGGCGATCCGGAGCACGATGGCCCGGGTGATCCCGGGGAGGGCTCCGGACTCGACCGGGGGTGTGAGCAGGCGGTTCCCCGTGATCCAGAAGACATTGCTGCTGGATCCCTCCACGACACGGCCGGCGGTGTCGAGCAGCAGGGCCTCGTCGCCGCCTTGCGCTTCCGCCTCGGCGCGGGCGAGGACCTGGAGCAGCTTGCTCGAGGACTTCAGTTGGTTCAGCGGATCGGCCACGGCCAGTCGCAGAGAGGCCGTGGTGAGCCTCCAGCGCAGGGGCTGGGCCGGATCCTGGGGTGTGGCCGGGTACGTAGTGGCGACCCAGATCGGGGACTCCGCCCCGCGGGGCGAATAGCCGCGGTTGCCCCGGCCCCGGGAGATCTGGATCCGGAGGAGGGCCTCGGACTGACCGTTGCGACGCAGGAGTTCCTGTGAGGTCGACAGGAGGATGTCCCGCGTCGTCGGCATCCGTAGGCCCAGCCATCCCGCGGACCGCTCGAGGCGATCGAGATGCTCCGTCCAGGCGAACGGGTGGCCATCATAGACCCGTAGCGTCTCGAACAACCCATCCCCGTACAGGAAGGAACGGTCGAAGATCGAGACCCTGGCCTCCTCGGCGGGGAGAAATTCTCCGTTCAGGCAGACGACGTTCATGGGTGGGAGGTTGGATCGTTCGTAGGCGGGACCTCCGTGGCGGTGGAGGTCTCCGCGAGATGGCGCGACAACCAGTCCCGGGCGCCGTCGACATCCCCGAAGGCACCATCCAGCTGGGCCTCGAACGCGGCGGACAGGATGGGGGTGAAGGCGGGGCCCGGCCTCAGGCCGCGTTCCAGGAGGTGACGGCCCAGGAGGAGGGGGCGTGGCGCGGCGGCCGCGAGGGCCAGGGTCGTGGCGGCGGCCCTCAGTCGGGTCACTCCCTCGGGCTCACCGCCCGGACGCGGTGGGCGACCCGACGCGTCCGCGGTGATCACCGCGGACAGCTCCTCGATCGTGGCCGGGGCGAGTCGGAGGGCGAGACGCCGGACCGAGCGCGGCGTGGGATCCGCGAGGTGCGCCAGGTGGTTCGTCACGAGGGGCACGATCCGGGCGACCATCGACGGCGGGGTGTTGAATCGGGCCAGGAATGTCCCGGTGAGCGGGCCGCCTGCGGGCTCGTGGCCCGGCGAGACGATCCGCTCGCGTCCCTCCCGGATCTCCCGTCGCGTGCACGAGGACTTTCCGAGGTCGTGGCACAGCGTGGCGAGCGACAGGACCACCCGCGTCTCAGGGTCGGCCGCCTGCCAGAACCCACCGGCGACCAACGCATCGAGTGCGTGTCCCGTATGGATCCAGACATCGCCTTCCGGATGCCACTCCGGGTCCTGGTCCACCCCGAGGAGGGCCTCGAGTTCCGGGAAGGCGGAGACCCAGGCGGTATCCCGGAGGAAGCGGAGGCCGGCGGAGGGTTCCACGGCCTGGGCCGCCCACTTGAACCACTCCTCGCGGACCCGTTCCTGGGCGAGCTCGGGGTACGTGCCGACGATGGACCGGCACAGCGCCACGGTCTCGGGTGCGGCGGTGAGTTGGAATCGGGCGGCGAACTGCATCCCGCGCAGCACACGGAGCGGATCCTCGGGGAACGCGGCGCTGGTGTGACGCAGGATTCGCGACCGCAGGTCGGCCTGGCCGCCGAAGGGGTCGAGGATCTCCTGACGCCGCGGGTGCCACATCAGCGAGTTGAGGGTGAAATCGCGTCGCGCGGCGGCGTCCGTCGGGGAGATCGAGGGATCGAACTCGACCCGGAACCCCTGGTGTCCGGGGGCCACCTTGGAGTCGCGTCGGGGCAGCGAGAAATCGTGGGTCTGTCCGTCGAGGGTCAGCTTCACCACCCCGAAGGAACGTCCCACGAGGTTGACGCGTCCCCAGCGTCCGAGCGCGGTGACGAGGCGGTCCTCGTCGACCCCGAAGACCTCGATGTCGAAGTCCTTCACCGGGACCCCGAGGAGCCAGTCCCGGACGCATCCACCGACGAGGTAGGCCTGCTCCAGCGCGGGTTCGCGCGCAAGGAGATGGGCCAGGGCCCTGGGGAGCAGGTCGATCACGGGCCGAGATCAGCACGCACGGATCCGGGGGGTAAAGGAAGAAGCGGCCACCCGCCACGGATCGGCTCCGGCCACGGCATGACAGGCGGAAACGAACCACTGGCCACCCGCGGCGGGCGGGCGACGGGACCTGTGGGATCCGGGCCCTGCCGGTCTGCGCTCAGATCGCCTCCAGGATCTTGTCGAGCTTCACGTGGGCGGCGATCAGCT
>CAZZKQ010000395.1:0-3708 GCA_964654875.1 uncultured Verrucomicrobiota bacterium
GCAGGTCCATCAGGGCCGTCTGCGGATCCGAGGGCCGCTGGGTGGCGTTCGTCTTCCAGTGGATGACGTAGTAGAAGATCTCGCCGAGGCCGGTGCTGATCGGCGCCAGACGCGGGGAGACTCCGGCGGGGAGGGCATCCATGACGCCGTTGAGGCGTTCGGTCACCAGTTGACGGGCCCGGTAGACGTCGATGCCGTCCTCGAAGTTGAGTGTCACCTGCGACAGACCGAACTTGGTCAGGGAGCGCATCTCGGCCACTCCGGGCAGGCCCTGCATCTCCAGCTCGATGACCCGGGTGACGGCCCGCTCGGATTCCTCCGGGGCCAGTGCGGGCACCTCGGTGTTGATCTGGACCTGGACGCCAGTGAGGTCCGGGACGGCGTCGATGGGCAGCTCGAAGGCGGACCAGAGTCCAACGGCCAGCAGGGCGAAGGACAGAAGGAGGACGAGGACCCGCTGGCGCAGGGACGACTCCAGGATGCGATCAATCATGGGAGGCGCGGGGTGGCGGGTTCAGGGCTTGGACGGCACCGTCTCGAACGAGACGAGGTGGAGGGGCGTGCCGGTGGCCAGCTCCAGGCCCAGCGCCGCGTCGAGGGCCTCGCGGCGGGTGTCGAGGAGGGCGTCGAGCGCGTCGAGGGCCTGCTTCTGCATCTCCACATAGGTCGCGATCGCCACCGCCCCGAGACGGTAGTGGCGGTCCGCCAGCTCGGCGGTTTCGAGGAACCGTTCGACGGAGTCCGGACGCCAGCGCTCCATCTCCTCCTGTCGGGTGCCATAGGCCACCGACAGTTCCGCCACACGGCGTTCCACCGTCCTCCGGGCGAGCAGCAGCGACGTCTGGGCCTGGGTCTGGCGGGCGTTGGCGATCTCGACGTCCACCTTCCCGCTGTTCCAGAGGGGCAGGGGCACGGCGAAGCCCACCCCGATGAAGCGGTCCTGGCCTAGGGAATTCTCCTGCGTGAAGTAGGGCGTCAACGTCATCCCCGGGAACGGGTCGGTCCTGGCGAGATCGACCTTGAACCCCTGCTGCTCGAGCTCGAGGACCCGCTGGCGCAGCTCGAAGTTGTTGGTCAGGGCGAGGCCCATCAGGACGCCCTCGGACATGACGGGACGGAAGACGATGGGTCCTGCGGTGACTTGGAGATCCGACGCGAGCGGTTTGCCGCGGAGCTGGTTGAGTTCCAGCAGGACCTCACGGGCCTGTTGGCGGGCCTGCCCAGCCCGGCGTCGGTAGGTGATGCTGTTGGCCTCGAGGATGCGGGATTCCAGCAGCGGGGTTGGCCCGGCCGGATCCCGCTGGACCACCACCTGCTGGAGGGCGAGGAACCGGCTGGCGATGGCATCGGCGACACCGGCCTTCTGGAGGGCCACCGAGAGGTCGTAGGCCAGGGTCCGGGCCCGGGCGGCCAATGCGGTCCGGAACTGGGCCAGTCCGTTCTCGGCAAGAGTCACCTGACGACTGGCGATCGACTTGCGGAGGGCCATCCGACCCGGCCATTCGAGCGACTGGCTGACGGCGACCGACCACGCCACCCCCTCGCCCGCGAAGTTGCCGAAGGGCTCCGTGGTCCGCTTCTGGGCGACGGCCGGTGTGAACTGCGGATTCTGCAGCCGACCGGCCAGCTTCTGGTCGGCCCGGGCGGCCGTGAGCTCGGCCTCGTAGAACTTCAGTTCGGGGTTGTTGGCGACCACGTCGGCGACGACCGCGTCGACCGACAGCGACGGCGGGGTTTGGGGGGGCGGGGCCTGGGCCCTTGTGATCGAGGGTGTCGTGGCGGTGAGGACGGCGATGGCATAGAGGAGCAGAGACGGGAGACGGAGCGACATGGAACGGCGGGGAAAGGATTGGAACGGAAGACCGTGGACCCGGAAACGGGGCCACCCACAGGGATGCGGACGGGGACGGAAAGCGGTTCCCGAGGGGATCGGGACCGGGGAGCGATCAGATCAGCAGCCGCGTGCAGCGCAGCTGGACGTTCAGCGCCGTCATGGAAGGCGGAGCGCCCATGGCAAAACGACTCTGCGGCCTCCGTGCGTTCGCGGGTGAGGAAACCACCCTGGATTCGGGCAAGGCATCGGGCGATGACTGCGGGGGCGTGGATGCCATCCGGTTTTCCCGACCCGTCTCAAAAGGCCCACCGTCGGATCCCAGCATCACGACGTGATCCGAATGCGGTCCCTCCTCGTGGGACAGGAGGATCAGCAACCGGGCACCCCACCGGTGGACATGCCCAGGGGCCGCATTGCCAGCCTCGGTGGCAAGGTCGTGAAGACGGTCATGCTCGAGCACAACCTGGAACCCATCCGGTCCAAGCCCGACATGGGGGGCATGGGAACCGTCCAGCCAGGCGACGGTGTAGACCGCGAAGGTCCGGACCCAGCTCAACGAGCCCATCAGGAGGACCAGCGCGACGAGGACCATCCCACGGGCGACCGGACCGGTCGGGGTGGGAGGCCTCGTTCTCATGGCCGGATTCGACACAACCCGTCGTCGTGGATTCAACCTATTTCTCCGGAGCCACCTCTGCGGATCCCCGGACCCGTGGCCGTGCTTCCTTCCACCCGACGGGTCTCATCCCTCCCGACGCAGGATCTCGAGCGGGGGTTGATCGGCGATCCCACGGCTCGTGAGGAGTCCGACCAGGGTGGTCAGCATTGGCACGACCGCGAGGGTGATCGCGAGGGGCAGTGGAGAGACGGAAAAGGGGGCCTTGAAGGCAAACCGGGCCAGGGCCCAGCTGCCGGCCACCGCGAGGCCTGACGCCATCACCGCCGAGAGCAGCCCCACGGCAGCGTACTCTGCCAGGAGGATCTGGCGGATCTGGACGCGGCTCGCACCCAGGGTCCGCAGCAGGATGCTCTCCTGCACCCGCTGCCAACGGCCGTTGAGGATCGATCCGGCGAGGACGACGAGGCCTGTCAGCACCGTGAAGAAGGCCATGAACCGGAGGACGAATCCGATCCGGGTCAGGACATCGTCCAGCGTCTGGAGGACGAGGGTCAGGTCGATCGCACTCACGTTCGGGAATGCGGCGACGAGGCGTCGCTGGAGGGTTGCCGACTGACCTGCGTCGCGGACCCGGCTGGCCATCACGACCATGGCGGGTGCGGCCTCAAGCGCGCCTTCGGGGAACACCACGAAGAAGTTGGGTCGGACCTGGCGCCAGTTCACCTCGCGGAGACTCGAGATCCAGGTGGCCACGGGCACTCCCTGGACATCCCAGACGACCTCATCCCCGATCCCGATCCGGAGGTCCCGTGCGATGCCCGCCTCCATCGAGATCGCAATCCGCGGGTCGCCGTCCGGTACCGGTTTCAGCGCACCCATGTTGGTGGTCGATCCGTGGAAGACTCCGGCGACGACGCGCTCGGACTCGTTGATCCGGGAACGCCAGGTGGATCGGTACTCCCGCTTGAGCGTCCAATCCGGGATTGCTAGTTCCTTTCGACGGATGAGTTCACCCACGGGGACGCCCTTGAGGGACTGGAGGCGCATCGTCACGATCGGGGCCTCTTCCAGGAGTGGGAGCTCTTGCTCGGCGAGGAGCCGCGCCACGCCGTCCCGTTGGTCCGGTTGGATGTCGAAGAGCACCGTGTTCGGCTGGCTGGAACCTCGGTCTGGGAACAGCTGTTCCAGCAGCACGTTGCGGGTGAGATGGAGGGTGAGGATCAGGAACGTCCCGAGTCCAATCGCCACGAGCAGG
>CAZZKQ010000396.1:0-3706 GCA_964654875.1 uncultured Verrucomicrobiota bacterium
TCGCCACCCACCTGCTGGACCGCGGGGCCGATCTCCGGAGCGTCCAGGAACTGCTGGGCCATGCCCGTCTGTCCTCCACGGAGATCTATACCCACGTGTCGACCGAACGTCTGAAGCGGGCCTACCAGCAGGCTCATCCCCGGGCCTAGCCGGCTCGCCCACAGGCAGCGCGCATGCATGAAGTGGAACTAGCGAAGCAATGACGGTGTTGGGGTGGATTGTTCGGGACTTCGGGCTGTGAACTTTTCAGGCTCCGACCGATGAAACGCCGAACATCCCGGGGCCAGGAGTCGATCGATCCGGTCTCACTGGCAGAGCTCAAAGTCGTGCCGCTGGAAGAGGACAGTGACAAACGGCGGCTCCAGTCCTTGCTCGGGAAGCACCACTACCTGGGTCGGATCAAGACCGTGGGGGAGCGTCTTCTTTACGCTGCGGTTGATCCCACCGGCCGGTGGTTGGCCGTTCTGGTTTTCAATGCCGCGGCAAAGCACCTCAAGCACCGCGACCGTTGGATCGGCTGGACTCGGGCCCAGAGGGATCGACGCCTGAGCCTGGTCGCCAACAACAGCCGATTCCTCATCCTTCCCGATGCCCACCAACCCAATCTGGGTTCTCGGGTTCTGAGTCTGGCACTGGATCGCCTCAGTTCCGATTGGCAGGCCCGCTACGCTCATCCGATCCTGGTGGTTGAGACATTCGTCGATCCTGAGCAGTTCCAAGGCACGGTCTACACGGCCCAGGGCTGGGAGGAACTGGGTCTGACCGATGGGTTTGGGCGCCGTCGAGGCGACTTCTATGTAGCGCACGACAGACCCAAGAAGCTCTTCGTGAGGGAGTTGAGCCGGAAGGCACGGCGCAGCCTTCAGGCCGAGCACCTGAAGCCCTCGTTGGTCTCGGTGGAGAAGAAGGCCGGTGTGCGTTCCTATCACAAGGAAGCCGAGCTGCGCTCGCTCTGCGCCCACTTCGCCGACCTGCCTGACTATCGGACACGCACCGAATCGTATCCACCGAAGGCCCTGGCGACCCTGATATTGTTGGCAATGCTCTGTGACGCCCCACGGGGACAGAAGGATCTGGCCAAGCTGGGGCAACGCCTCACCCAGAGGCAGCGCCGGGCCATCGGTGTCCGTCCCAGTCAGGACGGCACCTTCCCGGCCCCCGGCCAGTCGACCTTTTCACGCTTCCTCAATGGAATTGATGCAGAAGCCTTGGAGAAGCGCCTGCTGGCAATCCAGGCCAAGGTGCGGGGCTGCCCCCCGGCCAGTGAGGTGGTGGTGGTCGACGGCAAGGAGCCCCGACACGGGCCAGGCGAGGGCATCGTGAGTGCAGTCACCGTGCCCGGTCAGTTCCTCCTGGGCTGTGCCCGTGTCGACACCAAGACCAACGAGGTTCCCGTGGCTCGGGAACTCTTTGGCAAGCTGGACCTGGAAGGTCGGACGGTATCGATCGATGCACTCCATACCTGCGCACAGACAGCGCGGGATCTGGTGCTCGAGCATGGAGCCCACTACCTGATGAGCGTCAAAATGAACCAACCCGTGCTGAGGGAAAACATCAAGGCGATGGTGCCCGCCCCTCCGGCGGGGTTTTCCCCCTCTGCCCCAGGGGCCGACCCGATCCCGAACGATCGAGAAGAACCGGGGAGCCCTTGAGGTCCGGACCCTCGTGAGTCGGTCGGTGTCGGCCGAGGACATCGGCTTTCCCTTCGCAGCCCAATGTGCACGGGTGCTCCGGCAGCGTGAGGGCAGGAAAGAGGAGGAGGTCGCCCTGATCACGGATCTGGAGCCAGATCAGCTTCCAGCCTCGCAGTGGCTGGCGGCCAACAGGAGAGGCTGGGGAATCGAAAACGGGAACTTTCAAAGGCTCGACGTGACGCTCAATGAGGACCGATGTCGGGTTCGTAGCGGCAAGGGACAGCTGGTATTGGGACTGTTCCGTCGCTTGGTAGTCAGCCTCTACATGGAATGGCGGCTCCAACAGCCCAAGCCACACCAGAAGTCACTCACCGACTTCCAAAGCCTCATGGGTGAAAACAATCTCGCCAAAGCCATGTCCCTCCTCACCAGCCTCCACCCAAAACTCCACTAGCCACTTCATGCATACGCGCTGGTGGCCTGCGATCTGGCACAGTCTGGGATTGTCGAAGCCCGGACGATGCAGTCTGTTGTGGGCTGCACGCCGCATCGCCTATGTCCAAAGCCCCCGCCCGAAGGAAGACGCCCGCGAAACCACGCCCCGCGAAGGAGAGACGCCGTCTCTGGCTGACCGTCTCGGCCGAGATGACCACGAAGCCGGTCCTGTGGATGATGAGCCGTCGGTTCGACGTCGTCTTCAACATCCGCAACTCATCGATCACGAACGAGGTGGGGCTCATCGCGCTTGAGCTTGAGGGCGATCCGAAGACGGTGGAGGGTGCCATCAGATGGTTCCGCCGCCAGGGAGTGCAGGTCGACCCCGTGGAGCTGTCCACGATGGAGGGCTGAGTCCCCTCGGTTCGGGATCGCGCCGCGGACACCGGATCCCGTCGTCCCGGTCCCGGAGTCAGGCCGGGATGCAGGACTCCAGGAACTCGAGCGCTCGGACATCCGCCCAAACGTCGCCGGAGGCATCCGGGCGGCTTGCAAAGGCCACGTGGGATCCATGGCGCGGGGCCTCGAGAAAGAGGTGCGGGTGCTCCCGCGCCAGATCGAACGGGAAGCACTCCGGAGCCAGCATGGGGTCGTCCTGCGCGTTCAGCAGGAGCGTCGGGATCCGCAGGGCGGGCAGGAAGCGGAGCGACGAGCAGCGGGCCCAGTAGTCCTCGGCATCGCGGAACCCGTGGATCGGGGCCGTGAAGGCGTCGTCGAACTCGGCGAACGTCCGCATCCGGCGCCAGTCGGCCGTCGGGAACGCCCCCCCGAAACGGGCCTGCTTCGCCTCCATCTTGGGTCCGAGGTCCCTCAGGAACCGACGCATCGGCCAGCCGAATCCGACCCCGGCGATGCGCAGGGCCGCGGACCGGAGGTCACACGGGACGGAGATTCCGATCCCGGCGTGGACTCCGCGTCGCGCCGGCCAGTCCTCACAGAGGAACTTCAGGGTCACATTGCCTCCCAGACTGAATCCGGCGACGGCGACCGGAAGCCCGGGAAGCGTCCGCGCGACATGGTCGACCACGGCGGCGAGATCCTCCGAGGCGCCGCTGTGGTAGCAGCGCATCAGCCGGTTGGGTTCACCCGAACAGCCCCGCATGTTCCACGACACCACCTCCCAACCCCTTCGGGCTGCGGCGCGCGCCAGTGAGGTGGCATAGGACCGCCGCGAGTGACCCTCGAGGCCGTGGCTGACGACCAGACAGCGACGCCCCCCGGTGCGCCACCAGTCGAGGTCGAGGAAATCGCCGTCCGGGAGCTCCACCCGTTCACGGACCCAGGGGCCGGAAGCGACCTTCCGGAGGGATTCCGACCAGAGCAGCTGGATCCACGGGTTCCTTCCCCAGAAGGGAGGCCGGTACCCCGAGGGAAAGACCACCGGCATGGGCCTCCTCAGTGGACCCGGACCGCTCCACCGGACGCACCGCCCGGCGGCCGCGCCGGAAGCAGATCGGCGTGGGTGATCCGTTCCCATCCGGGTCGCGACAGGAAACGTCGCAACTCCGGACTGGGCAGGGCCTCGAGCGCGCCTGCATGGGAGGCCTCGGGGGGGTTCATGCAGCTCTCATAGGTCC